>JAHENP010000140.1 GCA_018609965.1 Haloferacaceae archaeon | reverse complement strand
TCGTACTCGGCGTCGAAACTGGACCACTACGTCCCCGACGCCGGGCAGTTCAACGCTCGGGTGAGCGTCCACCGGGCGTACCTCGACCGGCTGGGGCCGGCGCCGTTGGTCGTCGGCGCCCCGCCGCCGGCGGCGGGCGTGCTCCGGGCGCGCGGCGAGGAGTTGGTCTCCGTGACCGCGAAGTTCGCGCCGGAGTCCGTCGTCGCTCGCGCCCGGCAACTGCCGCGGATCGCCAGACGCGACGACTACGAACGACTGCGGACGGCGGTACGGGCCGAGACGGAGTTGGACGACGAGGAACGAGAACGGCTCCAGTCGGGGGCCGTCGAGACGGAGTTAGCGCGGCTCCGTGACGCGCGCGACCGGCTGTCGACGGCGTTAGACCGGCAGGTGCTGGGCTAGGGAGTCGGCTCCGGCGTCGGTGGCGACCGTTGGAGGAGACAGTCCGCCTCCCACTCGTGGCGCGCGACGAGCAGTTCGCGTCCCGCCTCGGTGAGCGAGTAGGTGTTTTTCCGTTCGTCGTGGCGGCGTTTGTTGAGGTAGCCGCGCTCGGCGAGTTTGTCTAAGTTGGGGTAGAGGCGACCGTGGTTCACCTCCGCCTCGTAGTACTCCGACAGTTCGTCCCTGATTGCGAGCCCGTACGGCTCCCCCAGCGACGCCACCGCGTACAACGTGTCGCGCTGGAAGGCGCTCAGATCGTCCATCGGCGGAACGGACGTGAGCGACCGGTATAGACCGTTCGAATGCTGAAACGCGAGTTTCAGCGTCGGGGGTCGAGTCACTCACGAAGTGACAGAAAGTTGTTTCTTTGGGCGTCGACAGATACGTGTGGCTCGTCGATGTTTATGCGACTGGAGTCGAACCCAGGGACGATGGACGGCACCGGTGCGGAGACGGCGTTCGGGACGCTCGCCAACGGCACCAGACTGGCGATCCTCGAAGCGTTGTACGACGCACTCCGGAGTCACGACGGTCCGGGCCAGCCCGGCGTCCCGTACACGGAGCTTCGAGAACGGGTCGGGGTCAAGGACAGCGGGAAGTTCAACTACCACCTCTCGGAGCTGACCGACGGGTTCGTCGTGAAACGCGACGGCGGCTACGTGCTCCGGCAGACGGGGCGGACGGCCGTCCAGATCGTCCTGCGGAGCTTCGACGTCGACGACCCCGGGTTCGGGCCGACCCGGGTCGACGCCGACTGTCCTCGGTGTGGCGGCGGTGTGACCGTCCAGTACGGGCAGGGCCACCTGACGACCCGGTGTGTGGACTGCCCGGGGCTCCTCGCCGCCACTGGCCTCCCAGACGGGACGATCTCGCGGCTCCCGTTCCCGCCGGCCGGTGCCGCGACGCGTGACCCAACCGCACTGCTCGATCCCGCACACCGGCGGTTGGAACAACAGTGTCGGTCGATGACGGACGGAGTGTGTCCACGGTGTGGTGGGGAGACGACCGCACGACTGCTCGTCTGTGGTGACCACGAACCGGAGGGGGTGTGCCGGGAGTGCGGGACGACACTCCCGGCGGTCGCCGAACTCGGCTGTCTCACCTGTGGACACGAACGACTGGCGCCCCCGGCGTTCGCCCGGACGGACACACGGGCAGTGTGGGAGGCCGTGACGACGGTGTTGTTGGACGACGCCCACGCGTGGGACCGGTTCGAGACGACGGCGAGGTGGTCACAGACGCTGACACGGACGGACTCGACACGGGTCGTCGTTGCCCCGCCGACGGGGACGCGGCTGGTGATCGACGATCAGCTAGCGGTCACGCGAGAAGAGTGAGCCGTGAAGTGGACGGTCGGGAGACACCCGCGGTGTCAGTTCCTATTCTCACGTCAGTCCCCGTTCTCGGTCGCGAGACCGACACTGTCGCCGACGTGGACGCCGGCGGCACACACCGGGTGTTCGAAGTCGAGCTGCTGGGCAGTTTTGGCGGCGGCGCTGGCGGTCGTCGGTTCGAACCCGTAGGGGTCGGGGGTGTCGCGTTCGTACGTCGCCACGAGGTGTGGCTCGTCGACGGCGCACACGAGCAGTGCGTCCCGACGGACGATCCCGACCGTCGCGGTCTGTCTGCCGACGACAGCCGCGATCCGGGGGGTGTCGTAGTCGTCCTTCTCGAAGTCGAGCGCGTGGAGCGTCTCGACGAGTGCGTCCCGTGCCGGGTAGCCGCGGTCGTACTTCTCGGCGATCGGGTCGACGTGCGAGCCGTTGCCGATCACGGCACCACGACGGCCGCCGTCGCCGACCGTCCGGGCACAGTTGTAGGAGACGTACGGGTTGTCCGTCGGCGGCGCCTCGTCGGTCGGAACGACGGTCAGCGTCTCGTCGTCGCGGCGACGGATCTCTCTGTTCGGGAACGAACGCGAGGAGACACGGTAGGCACCGATCGACGGTCCGGCGATCAACAGTCGTCCGACGTACATACCGTCGCCTCGCCGGCGGCCGGGTTAGTCGTGTCGGTCGTGGCGGGGACGACGGCACTGCGGGCAACGCATAAGCCGTTGGCCACACCACGAGGGGGTATGCCAGACGCCTGTGACGACTGTGGGGAGGCCGTCGAAGACGCGCTGGCCCGGACCGTGCGCCTCTCTGTCGACGGAACGACCGTCGACGAACAACGGCGCTGCCCGGGTTGTTTCGCCGCGTGGATCGAGCGTTACGAGACGGAGATGAAACCCGGCGTACCGGTCACCACCGACGAGGACATCATCGTCGTCTGAGACCGCTGGGCCGTCGGCGACCGACACGAACTGCGTGGGTGACAGCCGACACGAACTGCGCGGGCGACGACTGACACGAACTGCGCGGGCGACAGCCGACGATTGTTCATAGACAGTGGTTAATTATTGGTATTTATCACTGTATTACATAAAACTGTTCGGACAGATCGAGTTCGACCACCGAGGACGGAAGAACACCTACGAGTAAGTCAAGGGGAACCAGGGAGGTACAATCGCGCGAGGTTCCTCGCGCGTCGGGGGATGGAGACACGCGAGTTTGGTCACCACGTCAAGATGTTGAAACGCGACGTTGCTCGCGGAGACGGACGACGGTCGGCTCCGGGTCGCGTACGCACGGGTCGACGAGGAAGTCCACGACGGCGGCGAGGTGGCGTTCACCGTCCGCGGGGCGCGACAGGCCGACATCTCGGGGTTGGTCGGGCTGATCCGGACGGCCGTCGACCGGGAGTACGTCGTCGCGGAGAGTGTCGTCAGCGTCCCCGACCACGAACAGGTGTTGCTCCGGAACAACGAGTTGGAGTGACGAAGACCACCAGTTCTTGGAACGACCGAGTGGGACCGCTCGGGACCGGACTCACTCGGAGAAAACACCTGACGGCCTCATAAATCATATCTAGCGATACAGAACCACGAGTGTCGACCGAACGCGTGCAGTCGTCGATCCGAAAAGGGTTACGAGCCGGTGGTACAACAGACTGTATGCGCGAGCCGACACCAGACGAACGACCAGTCGTCGTGAGCGTCGCCGGCAGCGACGCGGGCGGGGGCGCCGGGATTCAGGCGGACGTGAAAACCGCCGAGGCGTGTGGCGCGTTCGGAACCAGCGTTGTCACGAGCGTCACGGCTCAGAACACGCAGGGTGTGGAGTCGACACACGTCCTCCCGGTCGCGGAGGTGGACGCACAACTCGACGCCGTCTTCGACGACTTCGACGTGGCCGCGGTGAAGACCGGGATGTTGGCGACGACGGAGATCGTCGAGTTGGTCGCAGACCGCGCCCGCGAGACGCAGTGTCCGGTCGTCGTCGACCCGGTGATGGTCGCGGCCTCCGGCGACCGGCTGCTCGCCCCCGAAGCCGAATCCGCATACGAGGAGCTGATCGCGGAGGCGACGCTGGTGACGCCCAACGCCGACGAGGCGGCCGTCCTGACGGGTGTCGATCCAGAGACGGCCGACGACCTGCGAGCCGTCGGCGAGAAACTGGTCGACGCGGGTGCCGACGCCGCGCTCGTGAAAGGTGGCCACGTCGCCGGCGACCCCGTTCGGGACGTGTTGGTCCGTGGTGACGGGGGAGGGTTCGAACGGGAGACGTTCACCCACCCGCGGGTCGACACGGACGCGACACACGGCTCCGGCTGTACGCTGTCGAGCGCGGTCGCGGCCGAACTTGCCGGCGGCAACCCGACACCGGCGGCCGTCGAACGCGGCGTGGAT
>JAHENP010000139.1 GCA_018609965.1 Haloferacaceae archaeon | reverse complement strand
CGCTTCGGCGTCCCACCGCGTCATCTCGACGCCGATATTCTCCTGCCAGTCGTGGCTGTGGACGTTCTCCTCGTAGTAGTTGACCGCGACGTGGACAGTGCCGCCGGGAGCGAGCACGCGCCGGAGTTCCCGGAGCGTCTCGACGGGGTCGTCGCTGTAGTAGAACGCCTCCATCGAGACGACGTGGTCGACACTGTCGTCGGCCAGCGGGAGCGCGCCGAACTGGCCGACGACAACCGACAGCGCCGTGGCGTCCGCGTCGTCGTTGTACGCGGCGGCGTTGCGCGCCATCTCCGGGGCACCGTCGAGTCCGACCCCGCCAGCGAGGTCGTGTGTATCAGCGAGCGCCCGGAGCGCGTAGCCGCTGCCGGTGCCCAAATCGAGCACGCGGTCGCCGTCCTCGACCGGCATCGCCGCGAGCACGTGTTTTGCCGTGTGCCAGTGTCGTTCCTCCATTCCCCGGTCGCGGCCGTCGGCCGCCCAGGCGTCGAACTCGGATCTGACGCTCATACCCTGGCTACGACGCCCGACCGGAAAGCCCGGCGGTCTCCGGCGGCCCCGGTAGTTCGACCGAGTGGGCCACCCGTAGGTTTAGGTTCGAGACGACACTACGTCAGGTATGGAAGTCCGCGACGCAGTCGAGACGGACGCGGCCGAGATCGCGGAGATCGCGGACGCGCCGGAGGATGCGATGCGGCGGACGATCCACGACCGGACGGTGCGTGTCGCGGTCGGCAACAACACCGCGGGTGACGCCGACACGGACGCCGACGACTCGCCCCCGTTGGTCGGGTTCGTCAGCTTCGACGCTCGCGAGGATACGGTCCACGTCACACAGTTCGGCGGGACGCCGGCGGCCTGTGAGCGACTGTTGGCCGAGCCGATGGGGTTCGCCGCCGGCGAGGGGATGGCCGTCGAACTGCTCGTCGTCGAGGGTGACGAAACCGCCCGCGACGCCGTCGAGGCCGTCGGCTTCGACCGGGTCGGCCCCGGCCCGCGGTTCGACGGACAGACGACGACTCGTTACCGGACGGAGTCGCCGTAGCCCGGCGTGTCCGTGGCAGCCACCACCGCTCAAAACCGGCTCCAGACGTGTTCGAGTGTCTCGCGTGGCGCAGCAGAGAACGCACGGACCGCCGGTACGACATCGTACTTGACCGCCTGAGCTAACAACACCAGTAGTCCGAACGCGATCAGTGGGCTGCCGAACGCCAGCGCGACGAACGCCAACACACCGTCGACAGCCGGCGGAACTGCACCGAACGGGACAGGGACCAACGAAACACCGGGGAGCGCCAACGCCGCACCGAGTTTCAGTGCAGTCTCGGAACGACGGTCCCAGGCGCTTGGGGTTGTCTCCTCGTCGTCCGCTGGGTCAGTCGTGTGTTGGCCCGGGTCGACCCTCGACAACGACTGTGGGCCGCCGTCGATCCGGTCGCGTCGTGTGCGGGCTCGGTCGGTGAGTTCGGTCTCGGTGATCCCGTGTAGGAGCCGAACACGCTCAGTGAACAACCGTGCGTCCGCGAGTGTGGTAATCACGTCGTCGTCCTCAAGCAGCTCAAAGGCAGCCCGGAGTTCGTTGTCCGGGTAGTCGGTGAGGTGACGGAAATCCTCGGCTCCGGCTACGATTCGTTTGCGCACACGCTGTCGCTCTCGGCGGCGTTTGGCGCCCGTAACCGACTCGAAGTCGCCATCGACACGATCACGCTGGCGTTTGGTGAGCAACGACGCTGGCTTGTCGCTCATACGACCGTGCAACGGCCCAGACGGCTAAACACCCACGCCGTGTGTCGGTGTCCGATTCACTCGCTGGCGTCATGTGGGCGGTCGTCTCCGTTGTCTGCTGATCCTCAACGGTGGCACCCACCGTCGTGCGGGCGTACAACCTGGGACGAATCCCCGTTGTACGGCCGTACAGCTATCATCGAAACCCCATTGTACGGGCGTAACACGGCTTAAATCGTCCAAAACGGCCGTCGGGGTTCAATACCGGTCCCCCCGTTACCAGAGAGTGTGACAGCAACCGACTCAGACCACCCACAACAGGTTGGTTCCGCGTCGTCGGTGAGTGTGGTGCGTGAGACGAGACGAGCAGACAACACACGCGGTGTCGATAGCCGTCTTCCGGGGGTGGCGTCGTGAGCGCCCTCTCGGAGCGGCCACTGCCGCTCCCGACCCGGCGGCAGGTGCGTGCAGCCGTCGTCGCTTTCGGGGTGGCGGCGTTGGGTGCGGTCGCGGCGTTCGGCAGCAGTATAGTGACGTTCCAGTTCAAGACGGCGTTGGGTATCGTCGGAACGGACATCGGGACGGTGCTCAGCGTCAACGCGCAAATTGGGTTCGTCGTCGTCGTGGCCGGCTATCTGGCTGTCGTCGACGACTGGTCGGGCTACCTACAGTTCCATCTCCCATCGCGAGAAGATGTCGCGTGGGTACTGGCGACACCGATCCTGTTGGGGGCCGCCGGCGTGGGCGTGTCGGTGTTGCTACAGTTCGTCGGCATCCCGACACCCACACACACCGGAATCGAAGGGACCAAAGCGATCCTACTCGATCAGCCGGCCCTGTGGCTGGTGGCGATTCCCGCCCTGTACCTGTTTGCCGCGCCGGCCGAGGAGTTGTTGTACAGAGGGATCGTCCAGGAACGACTCCGGCCGCAGTTCGGGCCGGTCGGTGCTGTCGTCGGCGCGGCGGTCGGGTTTACTCTGATGCACGGGTCGTTCGCCCTCGTCGACCCGCCGACGTACGCCATCAACTGGGTCGCGTCGACCGCGGTCGGTGGTATCGTCTGGGGTGTCGTGTACGAACAGACACGGAACCTCGTCGTCACCAGCGTCAGCCACGCGATGTCGTGGACGGTGCCGTTCTCGTTGCTTCCGTTGTTGTAGCCGGCCGGAGAGCGGCGCGCCGGTCTTCCGTCTCAGTACGTCTTCGCGTAGTAGGCCGTCCTAACCGCCGGCTCACCGCAGACGGCACAGTCGGCGTCGTCACTCGCTTCGTCGTCACTCGCTTCGTTGTCGGGGTGGTGGTCGTCGTCCTCGGGGAACGGCACCATCACGATCTCGGCGGCTATCTGGTCTTTGATCTTCGCCTCGCAGTCCTCCTCGCCACACCACGGCGCGCGGACGTAGCCGCCGTGTTGCCCAATCGTGCCGAGAATCTCGGCACGGCTGTCGGCGTCGCGGATCTCACCGTCCAACGTCTCCTCGGCGGCGGCGTACAGCTTCGCGTACACCTCATCAAGTTCCCCGCGGACTGCCTCGTTGACCCCCTCGCGGTCGAGGGTGACCGTCTCCCCGTCCGGGCGGTGGACCGCCGTCACCTCGCCGTCGTCGACCTCGTTGGGGCCGACCTCCAGTCTGACGGGGACCCCCTTCAGCTCCCACTCGTTGTACTTGAACCCGGGGTTACGGCTGTCGCGGTCGTCCAGTTCCACGCGGACACCGGCGTCGTCGAGATCCGCCGCGAGTTCCGAGGCGTAGTCAAGCACCGCCTCCTTGGTGTCGGCCTGCCAGATCGGGACGATCACGATCTGTTCGGGCGCGACCGTCGGCGGCAACACCAACCCCTGGTCGTCGGAGTGGGTCATGATCAGCGCGCCCAACGACCGCCAGGAGAGCCCCCACGAGGTGGTGTGTGCGGTCTGTTCCGTCTCGTCTTCGTCGGCGTAGGTGATGTCGAACGCCTCCGCGAAGGAGGTGCCGAGATAGTGAGAGGTGCCGCCTTGGACGCTCTTTCCGTCGGGCATCAACGCCTCGACGGTCGTCGTGGTGTCGGCGCCGGGGAACTTGTCGTGGTCGGGTTTCTGGCCCCGCAACACGGGCATCGCGAGCACGTCCTCGTACACCGACTCGTACTGGTCGAGCCGGGTGGTGGTCTCGTCCCACGCCTCCGCCTCCGTCTCGTGGGCGGTGTGGCCCTCCTGCCAGAGGAACTCTTTGGTGCGGAAGAACGGCTTCGTCTCGGTGGCCTCCCAACGGACGACGGAACACCACTGGTTCACCCGGATCGGCAGGTCACGGTGGCTTCGCACCCACTGTGAGAGATACGGGTTGATGATCGACTCGCTGGTCGGGCGGACGGCGAGCCGTTCGTCCAACTCCTCGGTGCCGGCGGTCTCGACCCACGCGACCTCGGGGTCGAACCCTTCGACGATCTCTTTTTCGCGTTCGAGGTAGCTCTCCGGGATGAACATCGGGAAGTAGGCGTTCTGGACGCCAGTCTGTTTGAACATCCCGTCGAGGTGTGCCTCCAGCCGCTCCCACAGCGCGTACCCCCGCGGCCGGGTGACGATGAACCCCGACATCCCGTCGGGGCCGTAGCTCGCGAGGTTCGCCTTCTGGACGACCTCCGCGTACCAGTCGCCCGTGGCGTACTCCTTGCTCTCCGTGATCCCGAGATCCTGCTCGGGGTCGTCCGTCTCGCTCATACTCGACT
>JAHENP010000138.1 GCA_018609965.1 Haloferacaceae archaeon | reverse complement strand
TCCGCTCGGGATGGACAACAGTAGTTTCGAAGCCGCGACAGCTGCCACCGACGACCAGGTAGCGACTCCGCACGCACCCAGCGAGGAGGGATTGCGTCCGACGCCGCTCCCGGACACCCCGGTTTTCTGTCCGCCCGGTGGACTGGTGGCTCCGGTCACCGACCTGACGACGTTCCTCACCGCACACGCAAGCGGGGGACTCCCGATTGCGACATCGCTGATCAGACGGGCACACGAACCGGTCGCCGCCAGTAAACAGTACGCCGGCGGTCGGAAACGGACGTACGGCTACGGCTGGTTCCGTCGGCCGTTCGACGGTGACACGCTCGTGAGCCACTCTGGAGGAACGTTTGCCTCCGGCGGGTTCGTCGGCTTCCTCGAAGGTCGTGGGCTGGGGGTCGCCGTCGGCTGTAACGCCGCAAACGGCCCCTCGCCGACGGCGTTGGGACAGGAGTTACTGTGTGAGGCGACCGGACGAGAACTCGTCGACGTTCGCCCAGACCGTGCAGTGGCGGCGAAAGCCCGCCGTGTCACGGGCCAGTACACGGCCGCTCACGGGGTCGTCTCGGCGACTGTCGAGTGGACGGGGGATCGGTTGGTGATCGAGGAACGGCACCAGTTCGGGAGCGAACGGCTCGGGTTCGCGCCCGACTCGACAGCGGCCGGCGACCACACGTGGGTCCACGTCGACGACGACGGTGAGCGCGTGACGGCGACGTTCGATTGCTCCGGCGACAGCGTCACACTCGACTACGCCTGGCGCGTGTTCGAGCGTACTGGGCCGGTCGCGGAGACGGCCGACGGAGACGCAGACTCCACAGACGAAACGCAGCCGAACGACGAGTAGTCGTCCGCGTCAGTCGTACCGCTCTCGTAGTTCCGCAACTCCCCGTTCTCGCGCGTCTGCCAGATACGCCAGCCACGCCTCGTGGTCCGTCTCACACCCTTCGAACTGGTCTGCCCGCGCGGTGAACGGATCGAGACCGGCGACGACATCGGCTGAGACTCCGTCGACACCCGTCTCGCTGTCGCCGTTCGTCTCTCCGTCTGCCAGCGCGTGGTGTGTCACCGCTCGCGCGAGCGCCCGCTCCACCCGCCGCCCGAACAGTTCTGCGAGTCGGTCGCGTGCGGTCGCAGGCGAGACCCACTCGAAGTCGTCGTGTTCGTCGTTCAGTTCGACCGCGCGGTCGTCGGTCACAGCCCGGTAGAATGTCGTGACCAGCGGCGTCCCGGTGTCGTCGAGCCACGCGCCGTAGACGATGTCCACCGGCGCGCCGATCCGTGCCGTCACCGACAGCTCCTCGCGGAGTTCCCGGCGGAGCCCGCCGTGGATCGTCTCGCCGTACTCGAACGTCCCGCCGGGAACTGACCACTGTCCGCCCGCTCGTGTGAGCAGAACCTGGTCGTCGGGACCGAACAGGATCGCCTTCTGGGTGATGCCGTCGGTGTACGGCTTGTCGCCGGTATTACTCACTACCGCTCCACCAGTGTGGCCGAGTAAAAAATCCGAGTGTCGTGTTTCAGTTATCGGCCTGATCAGTCGGGGCTCGTTGCCGGTGACTGATCCGATCCGAAGTCGGACAGGGAGTGATTCGTCGCCTGTTTGTACCACTCCTCGGTCATCGTCCACTTGTTCGCCGCGTTCCGCCACCCCATTCGGCCGTACTCGTCGGTCTTTTTGACCTCGTCGTGTTCTTCAATTGCCCGAACAGCAACGTCGAGTCGCTCCATCCGACTAACGTTGTTCACTGTCGCATCGAACACAGCCTCAACGCCCGACGGATCAGGAGCAACGTCGATACTCCCACTGGCGGAGAGGGCCTCGGCGACAATCGCTCGTCTCGTCTTCTCCTCAGTTTCGTCGTCTGCTTCGCTCGACTGGTCACTGCTGTCCACACGCTCGACGGGTTCGAGATCGTCGCACAGACGCTCAATCTCGGTGCACAGCAGTTCCCTGAACTTTTGGCCACTTGGTTCCCCGAAGAACCACTTATTCGTCCGTTCGTGATGAACGTACGTGGAGTTACCTCCACGCTCGCTGACAACCCCTGCCTCTCTAAGATGCTTGAGACAGAGTCCAACACCGTGGTCAATATCGTCTCCAACCTCATCCGCTATTTCGCTGGTTCGCCTCTCTCTACCGTGATGCTCGGCAATTCCGTTATTGACGAGGTGCTTGGCAATTATCTTCTGACTCTCTACGCTTCCGTGGGTTCCATTCTCCTGCTCAATGTGAGCGGAGATTTCTTTTGCTGTCATGTATCGTCGTCACTGCGGCTATTTTCTGCTACGGCGTGTCAGCACAGCTCCAACAGGCCGTGAGCTGCTGTCATTACTCCAAACAACAATCTGACTTGTGGCTCGCATTAACACCTGAGCTACTCTCGCCCGGTGTGAGTAACTCCTGCACTTACTGAACTATGCTGTGTATGGATAAGGACTAGGGATAGCTAGGGTGTATATCTGGGGAAATTTATCAAATGACTAAGAGACAAAATATTCTTACCTATTCTTATATATTTCTTTATGTTTTAAGCATAATTAAAGTTAGATTACATCGGTATTTCTATCTCTTTCGTAGCGAGGGACGACTCGCCGTCGCCGCGGTGCCGAAGTACCGACAGAATGTCCAATCGAACCGACCATGTAAAACGCATATCCACGCTGGAAAACAGATATACGGTCAGCGACACGAGACAGAGCCGTGACAGACGACACCGGTGCGGGAGACGACACCGACGCGACAGCCCAGTGGGTCGACGCGCGCACCACGTTCCAGCGCGTGTACGACACGGTTCTCGGGGCGACAGACCACGTTCCGGCGGGGACCGTCGCCGAGCGAGCGCAGTGCTCGGAGACGGCAGCGCGAGAGGCGCTCACACAGCTCGTCGAGATGGGCGTCGCGGAGCGTCGTGACGGACGACCGGCGACGTACCGCCGAAACGACTCGTATCTCACCTGGAAGCGTGTCGAGCGGCTGGCGACAGAGACGGACGTGGAGACGCTCCGGTCGAAGCTCGCGAGCCTGACCGAGACGGACCGCGAGTTCCAGGATCGGTTCGACGCCCCCGAACCGGACGCAGTCACGCAGTCGTCGCTCCCGGTCGACGACCACGAGGCGGTCGAGGAACGGTGGACGGCGCTCTCGGAGTGGCGGACTGTCCGCCGCGACGTGCGGGTGCTCCGGCGTGCCGTCGACCGCGCTCGTCGGAACCCAGACGAGGCCCCCGCGTGACCGATAGAGACGAGCCGGAGACCGCGACCGGCCCGCTCAACGAGCCGACGCTCCGACTGCTGGGTACGCGTGCGGTCGAGAACGAGCTCGTCGTCCGCCAGACGTTCGAACCGGACGCGATCACGCCCCGTCGGCTCCGACTCGGGCTCGACACGGAGCAGTACCCTGCCGGGGTCGTGCAGGCGACGCTCGACGTGGGCTGGTTCGAGAACGGCGACTACTCGTTCCACTACTGTGAGTGTCGTGACGCGGCCGACAACTGCCAGTGTCGGTGGGACCGTCACCCGAAACCGTCGTCGCCGCGCGCCAACTTTCATCCGCCGCCGACGGCAGGGGCGGCCGAGTCGTCACCTGTCGCGGCCACGCACCCGTTGGCGGTGTTGTTCGCCGTACTCGACTGGATCGCCGACCGGATTGGGATGGTTCACGAGCGGTGAGATGAGCCGAGATGAACTGCGTCGACCGCGGGCGGTCGCTCGTTGTGACCAATTCGTCAGTTTCAGTTCCCACAGATTTAGGCTGGTCGCCGTGTAGCTAGCGCACATGGCGGCACTCTCGGCCGGCGCGCTCGTCGGCAGTCTCGTGACGAAGGTGGTGTACGACGCCACGAAACGGGGCGTGACGACACTCGTGGAGGCAGATGTCGACGACCGGGCGGAGGCGGCCGCGGAGACGGTCGCGGCCGACTACTCCCAGTTCGACGCCGACCACCTGCTCGACGCGTTGGAGTCGGCGGCGTTCGGCGAGCGCGTCCAGTCGTTCGAGCGACACGGTGAGCCGCTGGGGAAGTCGGCGGTGACGGAGACGTTCCGCGAGCAGGCCGTCGGAGGCTACATCGAGGCGGAGACGGACACGACCGTCGAGGCGGTCGTCGAGGCGTTTCTCGCAGAACTCCAGTCGGAACTCGCCGCGGAGCCGGTGGTGTGGCGTCGGATCGCGTTGGAGTCGGTACGCCGAACCGGGAGCGGTGTCGACGCGTTGCTCGACGAGATCGACAGCCTCCGCGCGGAGTTGGAGACGATGGCTGTCGAGGCGGCCGAGCGCGCGCTCGCGGCCGCCGACACGGCCGCAGATCAGGGGTTCGACTGGCTCACGGCGGCCGACTTCGAGGCGGGGTACACGGACGACAGCTACTGTTGGCGACGCGCGTTCAAGCTCCCGGAGGTTCGCGCCGGCTACCCGTTGGAGCGCGAGCGGCCACTCGCCGACGGCGGTCGCCGCCGACTCACCGAGGAGGTGTTCGACGCGCTCGACAGCCACGACGGTGCCGTGTTGCTCGGTCCCGCGGGGTCGGGGAAGACCACCGCGACACGCACCGCGCTGTCGGCGTGGGAGGCGCGGACGGACGGCGGGACGGTGTTGTACCACACGGGCGAGAGAATCGAACGCCCGCTCGACCCCGAAGCGTTGATCGACGCGGTCGACACCGCGCGGGAGAACGGCCCGGTGTTGGTCGCCGTCGAGGACGCCGCGCGGCGCGGCACCGCGCCAGTGTTCGATGTGGTTGAGGAGTACGCAGGCGAGCCGGACGTGCAGTTCCTGCTCAACTCCCGGAGCAACGAGTGGGACAGCGACGACGCAGTGCGGGCGGCGGTCGGCGACGGCACACAGCGCGCTCGCGATGCACTCGCCGGCCGGCGGGAGTATCTGGAACCGATCCGGATGCCGCCGTTGGACGCCCAGGAAGTCGAGCGGTTCGTCACGAACTACGAGCGCGTCACCGGCGACACCCCGAGCGCGGCGGGTGACGAGACGGCGATTCACGAACAGATCCACGGCCAGCGCGGGATCAGCCCGATGTTGTTGCTCGCGTACCACGTTCCCGCTGGCGACGGCGTGGACGCACACACCGACGGCCCGAAGCCGGCGCTCCTGACACACGTCAAGCGAACGTTCGAGTTGCTCCACGGCGACCGAGAGAGTCGGGAGATTCCCGTCGACAGCGAGCGTGAGGCGACGCTACTGAGACGGATCGGGCTCGCGGTGAATATCATAAACGCCGCAGAGCTGGCAGTTCACACTGAGTTCCTGCTCACACTCGGGGACGACGCGGAACACGAGACGATCACGGAACTGTGCGACCGTGTCCGCGGGCCGTTGTTGTTCGAGGCCGGCGGCAACCCGTTCTTGTTCGAGGCCGACGACCACCCGTTCGGTACTCACCACCCGTTGTGGTCGCGGCTGTATCTGAGTCACCAGCTAAAGACAGTCGGGGGGACGACCGCGATCAGCGAGTTCGAGACGGTGGTGAACGACCTGTTCGCGGTGTTCGACGACGACCAACTTCGTAATGGGATTCGGAAGACACTGCGGGGAGACACGGAGTTGTTGAAACTGACAGAACGTGAGCCGACTGCGATGGCGCACAAGTTCGTCACAGACGTATTCGAGATCGGAGAAGATCGGCCAGAGCTACAGCCGTTGTACGGCACCTCGGCATACTCGGGGATCGAACTGCCCGAAGCAGGCGGTGCACGGGGGGCGGTGGAGGCGGCGTTTAGTCGGAGTCGGATGTTCAACAGTCTGGGTGAACCCGACGACGAACTCGACGAAATCGAGTGGGCGTGGGAACGCGCGACCGAGGCAGGAATCGATTCGGAAGTGATCAACGCGAAGTATCACACACGGCAGGGCCACCACGCGATGCGGCAGGGAGAGTTCGAGGAGGCGAGAGACCACTACAGCCAGGTGTTGGAGATAATTCCGAGTGACGAGAAGTCGCAAGCGGAAGCGGCGACCCTCGGAAATCTCGGGTTGGTGGCGCGGAATCTCGGCGAGTACGAGCAGGCTCGCGAGTACCACGAGGAGAGTCTGGCGATCGAACGGGAAATTGGCGACCGTGCTGGCGAGGCGAACAGTCTCAACAATCTCGGGGCGGTGGCGCGGAATCTCGGCGAGTACGAGCAGGCTCACGAGTACCACAACGAGAGTCTGGCGATCAAACGGGAAATTGGCGACCGTGCTGGCGAGGCGAACAGTCTCGGAAATCTCGGGGCGGTGGCGCAACGTCTCGGCGAGTACGAGCAGGCTCGTGAGTACTACGACCAGAGCCTGGCGATTCAACGAGAAATTGGCGACCGTGCTGGCGAGGCCAGGAGTCTCGGAAATCTCGGGGTGGTGGCGCAACGTCTCGGCGAGTACGAGCAGGCTCGCGAGTACCACGAGGAGAGTCTGGCAATCAACCGGGAAATTGGCGACCGTGCTGGCGAGGCGAACAATCTCAACAATCTCGGGGCGGTGGCGCAATCACTCGGTGAGTACGAGCAGGCTCGGGAGTACTACGACGAGAGTCTGGCGATCAAACGCGAAATTGGCGACCGTGCTGGCGAGGCCAAGAGTCTCGACGGTCTTGGGAGTGTCGCAGGACAACAAGGGAACTACGAGATCGCAGAGCAACGACACCGCGAAGCACTGGCAATCAGCGACGAAATTGGAGATAGAGCAAGTGTCGCTACTCAACGGTTCAACATCGGTGTCGACGCCCAACGACAGGACGAGTTCGAGCGAGCACTGGCGTGGTTCCGCAAGTCCAGACAGACGCGCGGAGATCTCGGTGCCGACCGGAAGACACTGGAATCGCTTCGCAGAATCGTTCGTGTCGCCACCGAACTGGAGCAGTTCGAGACGGCCCGCGAGGCGTGTGTGGACGCGCTCGAACTGATCGCCGACTCCGATCTCGCACTCGACGACCACGCACGCGAATTCCGGGTCCACCGCGCTCGTCTTGACGAGAGCCCCGAGGGAACGTTCCGCCTCTACTACCACGCGCTCGGCCACGCCAACGAGGGTGATCTCACCACCGCCGCCGACCTCCTCAACGCCACCTGGCGTCGCCGCGAGGTCCACGATGAGGACAGCGACGCCTTCGCTCCAGCACTCGCCGCGGGGGTCGCACTCGCCGGCCTGCTCGACAGCCGTACGTTCCCGACGGATGTCGGCACGGACGCCGACACGGTGCTCTCGGCTGTCGAAGCACACGAGTCGCGACTCGGGACCCCCGAACGAGAGCTGTACGACACCCTCCGGGGTGACGACCCCGAGACGACACCCGACGAGCTACAAGAGGCGGCCGCGGAGATGGAGCCGGAGTCGTTCGCCCAGCGACTGGTGATTGTCGAACACAGCGTCTTCGCGGAGCTACTGGCGAACGCGCTCGCGGACCGGGAACTCGCCGACGCGCCCGTCGAGACGCTGTACGAGCGTGCGCTGGCGGCCGTATCGAGGGAAGAGACCGAGCGAGCGACGGCGCTGTTCGAACGCGCCTGGCGTCGTCGCGAGCACCACGACCCCGACACGGCGGCACACGACCACGCGACTGCGGCGGGTGTCGGGCTCGCCGCCCACCGCGTGCTTCTCGCCGATGCCGACCCCGCCGAGACGGCCCTGACCGAGATCGACGACACGACGGCGCTCTCGCCGGCGGTCACGGCCGTCGCGACACGGCTCTCGGGCGGGGACCCGGAGCCGACAGCCGACGAACTCCGTGCGTGCGTGGACCCGGACGGCGAGCCGTCGCTCGAAGAGGTCGAGACGATGATGTTCGCCGAGATGGTGGGAGCACTCGACAACAGGTGACCACCGTCGTTTCCATCCCCCCACAGCCACGAATCGCGGGGCACAAACCCGCCGCGCGCCTCCCGCGAGACGGTGACAGAGACGCCGGAGCAGAGTGAGTCGCCGGAGCCGTCAGAGTCGACACAGTCGGAACGACTCCTGGGTGGCCACACCGGGCGACTGTTGGTGAGTCTAAGTCTCGCGTGGGCGACCCTCCAGTTGGGTCGGTTCCTCCTCTCGCCGTTGTTGCCGGCCATCGTCGACGATCTGGGGATGACGACCGCGACCGCCGGGCTGGCGTTGGGTGCGTTTCAGCTCCTCTATGCGGTCACGCAGTTCCCCAGCGGGCGCGTCTCCGACGAGTTCGGTCGCCCGACGGCCGTCGTCGCGGGCCTGGTCGCGATCACCGGCTCGTTTCTGTTGTTCGCGCAGGTGACGACCGCGGCGGGGTTTCTC
>JAHENP010000137.1 GCA_018609965.1 Haloferacaceae archaeon | reverse complement strand
TGGCGTGCGGCGACGACGACCGCGAGCCGCGCGGCCGCCAGCTCCTCGTCGGCCGACACCACCGGACACTCCCGGTAGAAGGCGTTGAACCGTTCGCCGAACCGCCGGACGTACGCCGCGATCTGGTGGGGTTCGAGATCGTCCGCCGCGCGCTCGATCACGGCCGGGAACCGGGCGATCTCGGCGACGAGCGCCCGCGCCTCCGGCGACGCCAACGCGCCGGGGTCGACCGACTCGGTGGGGGCGACCCCCGCCTCGCGCGCCTCGCTTTCGATCCCGCAACACCGGGCGTGGACGTACTGGACGTACGGCGCCGACTGCGCCTCGAAGTCCAACGCCCGGTCCCACTCGAAGGTGATCGCCTTCGACGGCTGTGTCGCGACCACGTCGAACCGCACCGCGCCGACCCCGACCTGCTCTGCGATCCGGTCGATGTCCGCGTCCGTCAGATCGCCGCGACTCCGGTCGTCCAACCGGTCTTCGACCTCCGACCGCGCCCGTTGGATCGCCTCGTCTAACAGCTCGTCGAGGTCGACACCCGTCCCCTCGCGGGTGCTCATCCCACCCTCCGGGAGGTTCACCCACGAGTAGAACACCTGCTCCAGTCGGTCGGTGTCCGTCCCCAGCAGTTCGAGGGTCGTGTTCAACTGGTCGAAAGTGAGCTTGTGGTCCTCGCCGATCACCGTCACCGCGCGGTCGAACTGCTCGAACTTCCACTCGTGGTGGGCCACGTCCCGGGTGGTGTACAACGAGGTGCCGTTCGAACGGAGGAACACGAAGTTCTTCTCGATCCCGTGATCGGAGAGATCCAACTGCCAGGCGTCGTCCTCGTAGACGGCTTCGTCGGTCGCCTGGAGCCGCTCGGCCACGTCGTCGACGGACCCGTCGCGGATGAACCGCGTCTCCGGGACGAACTCGTCGAACCCGACCGGGAGCCGGTCGAGTGTGCCCCGCATCCCCGCGAGCACGCTGTCGACGACCTCGTCGACCCGGTCGTAAGCGTCGTCGGCGCCGTCCGGGTGGCCCTCCAGGCCGCGCATGAGTGACTCGATTTCTGCCTCGGCGGCCTCCCGTTCTGCCGCCGTCGAGGGCCACTCGTCGTCGTCTTCGTCGAGGAAGGCGTTGCCCGCGCGGTAGTACCGCACCAGTTCGTAGTCCGGCTTCTCGCGTTCCGGCGGCGGGAGCTCGGCCTCATCGAACGTCTCGTAGGCCCAGGTGAACACTGCGACCTGCCGGCCGGCGTTGTTGACGTAGTAGTGGCGGTCGACATCGTAGCCGGCGTAGCCCAACACGTTCGCGACCGCGTCGCCGACAATCGGGTTGCGTGCCCGGCCGACATGGATCGGCCCGGTCGGGTTCGCCGAGGTGTGTTCCACGACGACCGACTCCCCGCGCTCGGGGAGCCGACCCCAGTCGTCGTCTGCGGCGGCGACGGTGTCGGCCAGGTAGCTCTCGTCCGTGTAGAAGTTGACGTACGGCCCCTGTGTCTCGACGCGGTCGAGATACGCCACCTCGCTCGCGTCGATCTCAGCGGCGACCTCGCCGGCGACCTGCGGCGGCGGCGCGCCCGCCTCCGCGGCGAGTCGGAAGGCGACGCTGGAGGCGAGCGTGGCGTCGACATCGTCCGGCGGCTCCTCGATCCCCAGATCCTCCGTCGGGTAGCCGGCCGCGGCGCTCGCGTCCGCGAGCGCGTCCGCGACGGCCGCCCGGAACTGTCTGAACACACACGGCGGTTCGACCAGCCGCGTAATGTCGGTTCCGGACGCGCTCGGCGAACTTCCGTAGGCTTATCTGGGAGCCACCCCCACCGCCGAATCGTGCAACAACCCGGGGGTCGGTCGCGTGCGGGCTGTCGTCTCCCCACTGCTGGCCGACAGGGAGGCCGACCGTGACGCTCCCGTATCTCGCCTTCCACGTCCTGTTCACGCTCCCGCCGTTGGCGCTCGTGTTTACGACCCGCCCACAGCTCTCTGCCCGTCGCCGGCTGCTCTCCACGATTGGGGTGACGCTGATGGCGACGGTCGCGTTTCTCTACACCACGCCGTGGGACAACGTCCTGATCGAACGCGGGGTGTGGTGGTACGGCAACGGTGCCGTCGTCGCCCGGTTCTGGGCCGCTCCGCTGGGTGAGTATCTGTTTTTCGTCCTCCAGACCGTGTTGGCGGGGGCGTGGCTCTACCACGTCGACTTCGACCCCACACCCGTCGACGGCGACTTCGCCGCCGCCCCCCGAGTCGTCGGCGCGCTCGCGTGGCTCGCGACGGGCGCGGCCGGCGGTGTTATGGTGTTCGTCGCCGGCGACCGGTGGTTCTATCTCGGCGCGATCCTCGTGTGGGCGGCCCCGATTGTCGCGCTCCAGTGGGCGGTCGGCGGCACCTACCTCCTGCGGACGTGGCGCGACTGGCTCCCGGCCGTCGCCGTCCCGACGTTGTATCTCTGGGCGGTCGACCGGGTCGCCATCGGAATCGGGATCTGGACGATCTCCGAGGAGTTCTCCTCGGGGTTCGACATTCTCGGCCTGCCGGTCGAGGAGGCGACGTTCTTCCTGATCACCAACGTTCTGGTCGTCTACGGACTCGTCTTGTTCGAGTGGGTGATGGCACGGTGGAACTGACGCCTCTCGCGGTCGGCGTCCCCGACCGCACGGTGCACGGACGCGAAGACGGTATCACCGGCCACACGGCGCACGGACGCGGGGGTGACACGACGTGGCGGTAGGCGAGTCGCTCCCGCCGAGGCTGACGGCCGTGCTCCGGCGTTGGGGGGTCCAGTTCTCGTGGATCGCGGTCGCGGCCGTGTTGCCGCTGGCGCCGTTTCTCGCGGACGCGCCGTTGGCGCTCCGGTACGCGCCGTTCGTGGCGAGTGTCGTCGTCTTCGGCTTCCCACACGGCGCGGTCGACCACCTTGTCCCCGACCGGCTGGGCGACGCCTCGCGCCGCCGGTCGCTCGCGCTCGTGGGGGTGTTGTACGCCGTTCTCGGCGGGCTGTACACGGGCTGGTGGTTCCTCGCGCCCGTCTCCGCGTTCGGCTTCTTTATCCTGCTGACGTGGGCCCACTGGGGACAGGGTGATCTGTACGCTCTCCTGCGGTTCGTCGACGCCGACCACCTCCCGACCCGCGCCGAACGGGCGTTGGCGGCGGTCGTCCGCGGGGGGCTCCCGATGCTCGTCCCGCTTGTCGCGTTCCCGACGGCGTACCGCGAGGTGGCCGCCGCGCTCGTCGGGTTGTTCACCGACCAGCCGCTCCCGCCGTTGTTCGGGCCGACTGCC
>JAHENP010000136.1 GCA_018609965.1 Haloferacaceae archaeon | reverse complement strand
TGGCGGAGACGGAGCCGAAGACGGTTCGCCAGTACGTCTCCAGTGTGATGAAACAGGCACAGGAGCTGGAGGGGTTCCCGGAGATGAAGACGTACGTCGAACAACAGGCACAGGAGTTCGGGATGATCCCCGGCACCGCCCCAGACGGACAGACAGAGGAACCGTGACGGGGCCGACTCAACTCGCACAGGTGTCGTCGTTCGAACACGGGGCCGTCACTGCGGCGGCGACGGGCCCGACGAGTGTCGTGCTCGCGGACGACGACGGGAACGTCCGGTACGTCGACAGTGACGGTCAGTTCCTGCTCCAACGGGGGGCTGGCGTGACGAGCGTCGCGGTCGGCGACAACGTCTACACGCTCGCAGACGGGACAGTGACGGCGTTCACCACCGGCGGCTCCCAGCGGTGGGAGCTGTCGGCGCTGGACGCGGTCGGTATCGTCGCCGACGCGTCGGGAGGGGGTGTCGTCGCGTGGACGGCCGACGCGGAGTTGGTGTGGCTCCGTGGCGACACCGGAACGGAGCGGCGACGCCGGCCACTCCCGCACGCCGACGCGCCGGGCGATCCGAGCGTCGTCGCTGCCGACGGCTGTGTCGCCGTCGCCAACTTCACACGCTTCACGCGGATCGTCAACGGCGACCCCGCCTCGCCGGTCCAGGTCGATGGTGCCGTCGAAACGCTCGGGATGGTGGACGGCCGAGTCGTCGCGGCCCTGCCAGACGGTTCGCTCGTCTGCTACGACGACGGGGAGCGCCGGTGGACGACAGACGTGGGCGCACGGTGGGTGGCCAGCGTCGGGAGCGAGCGACTGCTGTACGACACCGGCGACAGGGTGTCGACGGTCGGCCCGGACGGCGACAGCGTGCGTGTCTCCGGAATCGAGCCGGGCGGACGGCTCGTCGCCGCCGCAGACGGCTCCGTTGTCTGCCGGATCGCGGACGGAACGGCGTCCGTCTTCCAACCGAGCGGCGACGCCGAGACGGAGCTGTCGCTTACAGCCCCGATCACGTCCGTCGACGACACCGTCTCGGAGGTGCCACTCGCCGTTCGGAACGTCGGTGACACGCCCGTCGACACCACAGTCGAGATCGACGGTGACGGTGTCACGTTCGCCGGCGGGCAGGTTCCCCTCTCGCTTGCGCCCGGTGGGCGTCTCGAACGCGTGTTCGAGTTGCGTGGGCTCCGTGTCGGCGAGACGACTGTGACGCTCCGTAACGGGGAGACGACCGTCGACACGACCACACTCGAAGTGACGGAGCCGACCGACACTGCGACGGTGACTGGCGCGCCGGTGTCACTGCGTGACGGGCGCGTTACCATCGCGGTCGACATCGAGAACGGGAGTGGGAACCCCGTCGAGGGTGGTTCAGTCGGCGACAGCCGTCTCGACCGTGTTCCGCCGGGAGCGACGACGACCGTCGAGGTGACGGCCGATCCGCCCGTCGGGACGATCCCAGTCACGCTCGACGGATTCGGCGAGCGGTCGGTCGCAGTCGACGTGCCCGCGGAGCCACTCACGCTCGGCGTCGAAGCGACCGACGACGAGTACATCGCCGTCACCGTCGAGAACCATCTCGCCTGTGCCGCGAGCGACGAACTGTCCGTCGAGGGGGTGCCGACGCCGGACGGACGGATCTCACAGGAGTTGGACCTCCCGCCGAACGGGACCCTCGTCTGGCGGCTCCCGTCGGTCGCGTCCGGCCGCCGGAGTGTCGAGGCGCGGACGAGCGGGTGTCACTGCCGCCGCCGTCTCGACCTTGGTGTCGTCGACGCCGTCGAGCAGGCGGCGACATCCGGTGGAGTCGGGACTCGCCCCGTCGCAGTTGGGAACAGAAGTGATGAGACACACACGGGCCCCTCAGACGAGACCGAGCCCTCTCGTCTGGAGTCGTCCGACTCGTCCGGCCGACCGCCGGTGACGGTCAGCCGCTCTGTCTCCACCGAGCCTCACCACGCCGGAGTGGCGATCACCGACCGGTTGGCCGTCGCGTGTGAGGACGGCGTCGACCGCGTCGGGACCCTCGAACGCCCACTCTGCGACGACGGCACCACTCCGCTGCCGATCCAGCCGCGGATGACCGCCACACGGCGGATCGTCGCGTACGAGGATGAACGGCTTCCGCCGCTAACGGTCGATATCGACGGAGCGCGCTACACGAGCGACGAGGCGACGCTGTCGGTCTCGGAAGGGCCGGTCGTCCCGTACGTCTGGCGGATGCCCGGCGAGGACAGCGCCGTCGGGGTGGCCGCGGCGGTCGCGCCCGACTGTGAGGTGCGGCTCCACGCAGTCTCGCTGTCGTCACACGACCGGCCGGTGTCACTCGACACAACTGCAGACAGCGGGACGACGACCACGATCACCCGACCACTGCCGGCGTGTGTAGACGCGTCCGTCGTCGACGCGAAGCTCAAGCTCTCCGTCGACGGCTCCGAGCAGTACGTCGAGATGCTCGCGCCACGGCTGGCAGACGGCGAGTCGGCCGCGGGGCTGGCCGTCGAGGGGTTGACCGCCGGTGAGTACCCGACCCTTACGGTCGCCAACGAGACGGACGAACCGATCAGGAACGTCCGGGTGTGTTGTCGAGCAGAGGAAGCGACGGTGTCGACGCTCGGAGACGGGGCCGTCGAGGAGGTCGAGCCGGGTGCCCGCAACGAGTTCGCCGTCGACTTTGACCCGGAGCCGGACGCCGACCGCGTGACCGTCACCGTCGAGACAATCGGCGTCGACGAGGAGGAACCCCGCCGTCGCGACAGGGTCGTCGGTCCACCCGAGGGACCATTCGAGGTCGAGCACGACGACGGTCCGCCGGAGTTCCCGTCTGTGCTCGTTGGCGAGTTTACCACCGACTGACGCGCGGTTTCAGCTGGTTTTGGAGGCGAGACTGCCGGCGCGAGCCTATCGGCGTTCGTTCTCACTCTGAGACCGAGGGTAAACGTCTTGTTCAACGCAACCCTTCTCACAGTATGGTCTCGTTGAACCCTCGTTCACGGGCGTTTCTCTCCGGCTACGGCCTTGGCCTGGGTGGTGCCTTCCTGGCGCTCGTCTTAGGTGTCGTCGGCGGATTGTTCGTCATCGTGCTGGGTGCCGTCGGTGCGGAACTATCCACCCCGGCCCGAGTCTCCGTGTTGCTCGTCTTCGGACAGTTCCTCCCGTTCATGGGATTCCCCATCGTTTACTTCGTCGTCTATCGCGGCCTGTCGTGGTCCGAACTCCGGTCGTATCTAGGCGTTCGAGTGCCGAGTCTGCGTGATCTGGCTGTTGTCGCCGGCGGGTTACTCACGGTGTTCGTTCTGGTGCTCGTCTCCGGAACAGTGATCTCGGCGTTGGACGCCACCACCGCAGAGAACAACGCCAGCCAGGCTGCACAACAGTCACAGGCGTTGGCTGCGTTGTTCGTTGCCGCATCGTTGTTGGTCATCGGCCCCTGTGAGGAGATGTTGTTCCGCGGCACCGTTCAGAACAGACTCCGAGAGGCGTTTTCTGCCCCGACTGCGATCACGCTCACTGCAGTGTTGTTCGCCGCAATCCACTACGGTGCCCTCAGTGGCGCCGCCGGCGCTCGTGTGGTGACAATCGCGGTCCTGTTGCCGCCGAGCTTCGCGTTCGGAATCGCGTACGAGTACACGGAGAACCTTGTCGTCCCGACGCTGATCCACGGCCTCTGGAACGCGTTCCTGTTCAGCACCATCCTCTTGGCGGGGAGTGCCGGGTCGGCCACCCTGCTTCCGGTATCACCGCTCCTCGTGTGAGACCCAGCCCGTGGCGAGTTCGCCACGGACCCCAACAACCCGACCCACGCACGTCGTGTGTGTTGTCGAGTGGCACCACTCACCCGTCACGCCGTACGAGCGGGTTCGGCGGCACGTCTTGTGCCGTGTTGGCGTGACTGGCTCGAAGTAAAGAATCTTCCGCCCGGGGGTCACCCTGCCGTGTCGCGGGTGTCGTCGACGAGTGAGCCGACGACCGTGTCGGCCGCGAGCGGTTCGACGACCGTCTCGTCGTCCGGCGGCGCAACGTCACGGTCGTCGCGGAACAGTTCTGGCTGTTCGAACGACTCTGTCTCGCCGGTCACCGCGAGCACGTCCAGTGCGGTGACGGTCGCCTCGACACCCAGCGTGCCCGCCAGACTCGGCTCCGTCCGGCCGTCGTCGCCGGAGATCAGTTCCTTGACGTACAGCCCGCCTTCGCCGTGAATCTCGACGACCGCACGGGTCGGCGCCTCACCCGGCGTCGCCGTCACCTCGTAGGCCGTCCGTTCACGGGTCGTCGACGCGCGGCGGTGGTCGACGCGGTTCGGGGTGTACTGTTCGACCGTCGCGGCCGACAGCGTCTCGGCGGCGTCTGCCAACGCGTCGGGGTCGACCGGCTCGTCGAACGTCACTGCCGCCCGATAGCGTTTACTGGCGTCCAACTGCTTGACCCGTTCGACCGTCTCGTAGCGACACAGCCGGAGGCCGTCGACCGCGACGGTCCCCTCGGCGAAGGCGTCGATGTCCGACTCCAAGCGCGCGGCGTCGACGGTTCGGCGGCGCGGCTCCATCACCTCGATCACGAACGGCCGGCCGGTGCCGAGCATCCGCGCGTCCACGTCCTCCCGGCCGGCGCCGTGGAACGCGGCGTCAACCCCGTCCATCACGTCCTCGACAACCGGGGCGGTCAACTGCTCGACACTCTCCGGGTAGCGGTAGCCGCTCCCGTCACAGACCGGGCAGGCGGTGCCGCCGTCGCGGCCGCTCCCCGCACAGTCGCCACACGGCCACTCCGTCTGTGGCACGTCCCGTTCCAGCTTCCGGTACCGGCCGTAGACGAACGCGGAGTTGACGGTCGCCTCCACCCGTGGCTCGTCGCCGGTCAGCTCCAACAGGAACTGCACGTCCGGGCGGTCGAAATCCACCTCGGTGTCGGTGGCGGCGCCGACCCGTTTGCCGAGTTCGCGGTTCAACTCCTTCCGGAGCGGCTCGCCGACCTCGGGGTCGAGGTCGGCGTCCTCCCGGAGCAGTCGGTCGTTCTCCGCCAACAGTCCCGGCACACGCGTCCCGACCTGGTAGCTATCGAACGCGAACCCCTCGACGGCGTCGACCGCCCGCTGGGTGAACCCGTCGAGGCTGGTGAACACGCCCTCACACACCCAGCAGTCGTCGGCGTCGGCGGGGGCGAAGTCCTCGTCGTCGTCGAGTGCGACCGCCGTGCGGAGCGCCCGGCCGCGTTCGTCGTTGCCGAGCCCGAACGACCGCTCGGCGAACGGCCGGCCGAGACAGTGGTCACACAGCGGCCCGGTCGCGAGCAACGCCCGCGCCCGTGCCACCACGCTCGTGTCGTCTGTCACGTCATCCTCTCCGCCGGGCGGGGTGAACCCTCTTTCGTCTCTCCGGTGTGTCTCCGAGCGCGCGTCGCCAGACCAGCCGAGTGACCTGTGGTGTCGGGCCGCGTCGACCACCTCGTCGGGCGGCTCGCGGGCGTCGTCACGCAGCGCCGTCACCGTCACCTCCGACACCGCGTAGGGTCCTGCAACGCCGCCGCCAGACCCGCGCGGTCGGTCGCGGCCTCCGGGTCGACACGCAGGGTGGTCGTCACCTCGGCGGTCAGGTCGTTTAGCCCGGGGTGGACACCCTCTAGCTCCAACGACTCCACCGACTCGACGGCGTCGACACGACGGAGGCGCGCCTCGACGCCGTCCGCGAGGCGTTGGCTGCCGTCACGCGACACTGCGACTGTCATGCTGGCGTCCGCCAGCGTCGGTAGGTGGACCGACATACGCTCCCGGCGCGGCTCGAACGCGCCCGCGGGCCGTCACCCTGGGAGTGGTGGTGACGACCGGGCCGGTGGCCGAACG
>JAHENP010000135.1 GCA_018609965.1 Haloferacaceae archaeon | reverse complement strand
GTGTACCGCTCGTCCGAGTGGGCGGCGTGTTTCGAGAGATCGTAGTCGCCGCGGTCGGCGAAACCGGCGATCTCGACCCAGTCGCCGCCCGTTTTCTCACTGCCAACGGTCGTGTCCGCCCCGATCAGTGCCTCCGCGTCCCAACAGTCCGAGGCGTAGTGTGCGAGTTCGCCCGCGTTGTGTTGCCGGAAGCGGAGCCGGTCGGTGTCGACACCGACACGGTCGTACCACCGGTAGGCGACACCGAGGTAGTAGGCGATCCAGTCTGACGCGACGACACCCTCCTTGACCGCCTCCGGCGGAGTGAGTTCCCGCACGCCCGCGCCGGACTCCTGTGCGGCCGCCGAGTACAACGGCAGTGTCACGTCCGCGACCGGTTCCAACGACGGGCCGTCGTCGTCCGGGTGGACGAACTGTTCTAACTCCGCCATCGTGAACTCCCGGAGTCGTTCCAGCCCACCGCGGGGGCTGATCTCGTTGCGGTAGCCGCGCCCGATCTGGGTGACCCCGAACGGCAACTGGTTGCGAGCGTACTCCTTGAGCCGGGGGAACTCCACGAAGATCCCCTGTGCCGTCTCCGGCCGGAGGTAGCCCGCCTGCCCCGTCCCCGGACCGATCTCCGTGTCGAACATGAGATTGAACTGTTCGACCGGCTGGCCGGCCAACGCGGTGCCACAGTCGGGGCAAGCGATCTCGTTGGCCGCCAGCAGTGTCTCGACCTCGTCGGTCGGCAACGACTCCGCCTCGTCGATGTCGGTCGCGTCCTCGATCAGGTGGTCCGCGCGGTGTGGGGTCGCACACTCCCCACACCGGACGAGCATGTCGTCGAACCCGTCCGTGTGGCCAGAGGCGTCGAACACCGCCTCCGGCATCACCGTCGGCGCCTCGATCTCGTGGTTCCCCTCGCGGAGGGTGAACCGGTCGCGCCACGCGGTCTCGACGTTGTCCTTCAGGCTCGCCCCCCGCGGCCCGTACGTCTGGAACCCCGCGACGCCGCCGTAGGCGCCGACGGAGCCGAAGAAGAACCCCCGGCGTTTCGCCAACTCCGAGAGTGTTGCTCTGTCGGCCATCTCACACCGCCTCCAACACGTGAACGTCTCGCAGGACGCCGACCAACTCCCCGCCGTCGACGAGCGGGAACTGTTCGACATCGTTGCGAACCATCATCTGTGTCGCCTCCGTCAGCGTCTGTGCGCCGTACACGGTGATCACGTCGTCGGTCATCACGCGTGCGGTCGGCTCGGAGGGGAGTTCCACGTCGCGGGTCGGGAGGTACCGGCTCCCGATCGCCTTCACCCTCTCCCACTTCCAGTCGTCGTCTTGATCGGCGATGGAGTCGCCGGTCTCTGTTTCTCCCTCGACGATCCGGGCCACGTCGAGCAGGTCCACCTCGGTGAGCATCCCCGCGATCTCACAGTCGTCGTCGAGACAGACCCCGTACGGCACGTCCGCGAACGCGAGTTGCCGTTCTGCCACCGTCACCGGCGTCCCCGTGTACACCGTGACGACGGTGTCGCTCGCGACCGACTCACACTCACCCTCGACCGCGAGGTCCTCGTGGGCGATTGCGTGGATCACGTCCGTCACTGTGACGATCCCGACGAGCTCCGTCTCGTCGTCGTCCGCGACGACCGGGAGCCGCCGGACGCCCTGTTCGGTGACGATGCCGGCGACCGTCGCGAGATCGTCACTCGCGGTCACGGTCGGCACCTCCCGCAACAACAACGCGAGTTGGTCCTCGGCGGGGTTCGCGATCAGATCCTCCCGAGAGACGAGGCCGCGGAACGTCTCACCCTCCTCGGTCGGCTTCACCACCGGCACCGACGAGAACCGGTGTTCCTGGAGGTACGACAGCGCGTCCTTCCGGCCGCCGGGGAGTGTCACCGTCACCAACTCCGCCCGCGGTGTCATCGCCGCTGCTACGTCCATACCCCTCCGTACCGACCCGGCCCCCTTGTATACTGCGAAGCCACGGGTCGGCGTGACAGGCGTCGGCGGAGCCGACGGCGAAGCCGACGACGGAGCCGACGCCGGCCGCCGGCTCGTCTCAGTCGACGAGTGCGTAGAAGATCGCCGCCAGCCCGACAAGATCGAGCAGTTCCGCGGCGCCGGCAAACAGGAACCCCAACGGAATCCCCAGTCCGAGATCCAACCCCGCGAGCAACGGCGACACCAGCCCGAAGACGGACTGGATCGTCAGGACGACCAGCGTGACGACCGCCTGAACCGTCGTCAACAGGAACAACCCGCCCCCGAACAACAGAACCGACCGGTCGCCGTTCCGGCCGTACGCCCGGAGCGCGTGGTAGGCGACCAGCAAGCCGACGACCGCTAAGATCACGTTCGCGGCCGCGACCGGCACCCGCGCTTGTGGCCCGAGTTCGTGAACCGCCTGCAGGACTACTGGCGCGCCCGCGGCGACCCCCCGTGTCGAGTGGGTCGTCTCTGTCTCGGTCGCCCGCGGTGTCTCCGTTCCGGCCGCTCGCGGCCCCCTGTCTGTCGTTCGTGTCGTGTCGTGTGCTCGCTCGTCTCGGTCCATGTTCATTCCCGCCGTGTGCTCGCTCGTCTTGGTCTCACTCCGGTCACGTTCCGCCGCGGTCGTAGATCGCGTTCAACACCAACACCGCGCCGACGATCCGCCACCCCGTCGCGGCGACGCTCGCGACGCCGATCCCCAGCCCCAACCCCACTGCCGGGGACAACACTACGCTCGTCACCTTCGACAGGAAGACGATACACAACACCCCGACCCCGAACAACAGTAGTCTGCGCTGGCCGCTCCGGCGGTAGCCACGCAACACCCGGAGTGAGACGAACAACGACAGTGCCAACGACGCGAGAAACGCGACCAGCAGGGCGACGACGAACGCGCGTTCCGCCGTCGAGCCGCCGAACTGGAGCGCCACCGAGCCGGGCGACTGCGCAGCGAGCGCGTCTCCGAGCGTGCGTCGTGTGTCTGTGATCATCTGTCGTCTCTCTTCTCAGCCGTCGTCTCCCGGTTCCTTGAGCTGCCCCAACAGATCCCGGAACCGGTCTGCCGGGTCGGTCGTCCGTTCCACCGTCACCTCGAAGCTGCCGTCCTCCAGCCGGACGGTCAGCTCCTCCAACGAGGCGACGAACGTCTCGTAGTGGTGGCCGTCCGGATCGAGCTCCTGGTACGCCTCCAGGAGGTCCTGCTCTCGCAGCCGTTCGATCCGGCGGTAGGCCGTCGCCTTCGACGCGCCGCACCGCTCTGCGAGCGCGGCCGCCGAGAGGCGTTCGAGACTGGTCTCCCGGAGAATCTGCCTGGCGTACTCGTCTTCGAGCAGCCCGGCGACCGTCTCCAGGTCTTCGTCGCCGTCCTCCGCCATCGTCACCTCGTTGGCCCCACGGGTTGTAAAAGGGGGGAGACTTGCTGTCGCTGAGACTGTCGGACGGACGACGTGTTCGAACCGAAAGAAGTACGGTTCAGATACTCATTTTGGCACTGTATGCAAGACACCGGCGCCAACTTGTCGAGTGTCGCCGCCACTGTGTCATTGTTGGTATTGATTGTTGTTGAACTCGCGAGTTTCGCGAGAGACGAGACCGAGGAACTGTCCGAACTCGTCGGTGCGCCGGTGTTGTTCAGGATGGACCGACTGGACTGGTGGCCGACCCTCGGTCGCCTCGTCGTGATTCACGGGTTGAATCTAGCGGTCCTCGCCGTCGCGGCGATGCTCGTTCTCTCTGTCTCTAATGGTGTTGTCAGGAACGCACTGCTGATTGTCGTCTTACTCGTTGGGCTGACACTTCCGATGCTGGAGGTCGGCGAGTACCAAGCAATTCGGCAAGCCGGAGTGTTTCCACGGTCGCTGGTTTACAACGCGCTCACTGTCGCCATCCCCGTTGTGCTCGCGTTCTCCCCGTGGTACAACCCGAGCGGATTCCTCACGGTGTACCTGAATCATAGCATGGGAGATTTTGTGAATCCGACTCAAACTCAGCTTCAACAGACAGTCT
>JAHENP010000134.1 GCA_018609965.1 Haloferacaceae archaeon | reverse complement strand
GGTGTCTGGCAACATTTGTGCTGAGCGAGTGGTGAGACTGCCGACCGCGTCGCTCGTCGCGTTGTGTCAGGAAAGTGGGTTGGGGCAGATTATGAACCACGGTCGCTCTGCTCGCTTTCGCTCGCGTCGCTCCCTCGTTCAAATCTGCCGAGCAACAATCACGGCGGCGCGGTTCCTCACAGCACTCCCTATCGGTCGTGCTGTTCGTCACAGTGCGCCGCCGAGAAGTGGGTTGGGGCAGATTATGAACCACGGTCGTTCCGCTCACTCCGTTCGCTCCACTCCCTGGTTCAAACCTTCGTACAACAACTTTCCTGACACGGCTCCTCGCGACGCTCCCTCCGGTCGCGTCGCTCGTCGCGTTGTGTCAGGAAAGTGGGTTGGGGCAGATTTGAACTGCCGGCCTCCTCCATGTCAAGGAGGTGTCATAACCGGACTAGACTACCAACCCTCGTCGCATACATCAGTTCTGCGGAGACACACTTGAACCCGTCGATTGCAGACGGCGTCGGGGTGAGAGTGCCACACACCCACCGAGACGGCGGTCACTCACCGCGTCGCCCGCCGTCGACTGCGGCCACTGCGGGGTCGTCGGTCGCCGTCTCGACGTCGAACTGATCGGTCAGTTCGTCGAGTTCCTGGGCGCGATTCGCCAGTCGCTCGATCTCGGTGCCGACCGACGACAACGACGCCGACTGTTGGTCGGCGGCCGTCGACACCCGCTCTGCCTCCGTCGCGGTCTGTCCGGCGACGCTGGCTACGTCCTCGGCCATCGCGGCGACGGTCTCGGTCGTGTCCGCCTGCTCGTCGGTGGTGGTCGCGATGGACTGAATCCCGTCGTCGACCGTCTCCACCCGTTCGACCACCGTCTCCAACGCGTCGAACCCTTCGACGACCCGTTCGCGGCCGGTCTCGATCCGTTCGCGGGTCTCGACCACGTCCGCGACCGCGGCGTCCGTCGACGCCTCCACGTCTGCGATCAGCCCGGCGATCCGGTCGGTCGCCGCCTGCGTCTCCGTCGCCAACGACTTCACCTCCTCGGCGATCACCGCGAACCCGTCGCTCCCCTCCCCGCTCGCGCGGGCGGCCTCAACTGAGGCGTTCAACGCCAACGTGTTCGTCTGTGCGGCCACGTCGTCGATCAGTTCGACGATCTCGCCGATCTGGCTCACGTCCTCGGCCAACGTCCGGATCGCCGTCTCCGTGACTTCCGTCTGTTCGACGACCGCGTCCATCTCCGCGAGCGCGGTCTCGGCGCGGTCTGCACCCTCCTGGCCGCGTTCGGTCGCCGCACGCGACTGGGCGGCGATCTCGTCGGTCGTCGCCGTCACCTCCTTGGCGGTCGCGGACAACGACGACAGCTCGTCGCTCACGGTCGCGAGGTCCGACGACTGCTGGGTGGCGCCGGCGGAGATTCATTCGACGGCGTCGGCCACCTCCGCCGCCGCCGTCTCCACCTCGCTGACCCCGTCGTCGGCGTCTGCGCTCCGCTCAGCGACCGCCGCAGCCACGGACTCCACCTGCCCGACCGTCTCTGCGAGCCGTTCGAGCGCGTCGTTGACCGCGGCCGCGATCTCCCGCATCGCCTCGTCGTCGGCGTCTGTCGCCAACCGCACCCGCAGGTCCCCGTCTGCGACCGCAGACAGCCGGTCGGCGTACGCCGCCGCGCGCGACTCCAACCGCTCGGAGCGTCGCTGTGACTCCTTGCGGGCGGCCGCTGCCCGTTCACGAGCCGCCTCCGCTTCGTCGAGACTCTCCTCCAGAGAGGTGGCCATCCGTTCGAAGGCGTCGAACAATACCCCGATCTCGTCCGGGCGCGTTACCGCAAACGAGAGGTCGTACTCCCCGTCGTCGACGGATCTAACCCCGTCCGTCGTCCGGATCACGACCCAGTACAGTTCACAGTACGCCAGAAACCCGGTGAGAATCGTCGCGACAGAGAAGACCACCGCCGCGGTCAACACGTCCTCGACGAAGACGACTGTCGCCGCCGGCGCGCCGACGACGACGACGGACGCCAACACCAGCAGTCTGACGGCGAAGTTCCGCCGGATCACTGCCGGGTAGTACTGTTCGAGTGTGACCGCAAACTCACCGATCGTCATGAGAATCCCGGCGGCGAGCCCGCCGCCGCCAGATGTCGTTCGTTCGTGTGTCTCTGTCACCTGTGTGCCTCGTAGCCGCTCACTCGCAGTAGGCAAGCAAACAAATAACCGTTCTGACGAGTCGCAGCCCGCCGCGACGATCCGTCGACTGTCACGACGAGTCACCGACGGCTCCGGCACCGCCCGCCCGTGTGACCCACAGTTTTAGGTCGACTCCGGCCGATACGTACACGGATGCCGATCCAGAAACGCTGGAGCAAGGCGAGCGTCGACCGCGTCGAGGAACGCGCCCCGGTCGGAAAGGGTGTGTACGAACTGAAGTCGTTCGGCGAACTCGTCTTCGTCGGCTACAGCCGGTTCCTCCGGCGCGATCTCGCTCGGGCCGTCGAGCGCCAGACGCCGAACTACTTCCGGTTCCAGACCGTCGAGTTCCCCGCCGAGGCCCGCCGGGTCGCCCGACAACACTACGACCGGTTCGTCGAGACGGAGGGTGAGCCGCCACGCTGGAACGCACAGCCGCCGTAACGCACACACGACACTCACACGGGCTACTGCACGAACTACTCGGCCGCCCACGAACTACTCGGCCGCCCGCGGGAGCGTCAACTCGACGACAGTGCCACGCGGCTCGTTGTCGGCGAGCCGCACGTTCCCGCCGTACTGGTCGACGAGCGTCTCCACCAGATACAGCCCCATCCCGCTTCCTTCCCCGACCTCCGGCTCGAACACCCGTTGTTTCCGGCGGTCGTCGATCCCCGGCCCGTCGTCGGCGACGCGGAGCCGAACCCACTCCTCGTCTCGCTCGGCCGTGATGACGACGGACGCCGTCTCGCGGTCGTGGTGGTGGACAGCGTTCGACAACAGGTTCTCGACGACCGCCGACAGCAGTTCGTCGGCACGGACTCGCAGCTGTGGGTCGACGGCCACCTCGACCGACAGCCCGTCGTGACTCTGTTCGGCCACGGTCGCCTGTTCGGTGGCGACCGACGCCAACGCCACCGGCTCCCACTCACGGTCCTCGCCGAGCGCCTCGACCGCGAGCTGGACATCCGACAGCAGTTCTGTGATCGCCTGCAGTTGGCCGTCGATAGCCGTCTCGTGTGTGTCGTCGACGGCCTCGACCGCCTCGTCGTCGAGTTCGGCCAACAACAGTTCCAGCCGGCCGCCGATCACGTTCACCCGGTTGCGGACGTTGTGTCTGACCAACGAGTGGAGCGTGACGAGCCGTTCCCGGGACCCGGCCGGTTCGCGGGCGACCCACCCCCCGTCGCCGACCGCCTCCGGCAGGAACGTCTGTCCGTCCGTCCGACCGACCGGCACAGACGGGAGCCACAACGCCGTCGCCACCACCCCGACCAGCGCGCCGTTCGTGCCGGTCGCGACCAACAGAAACAACGTGGTCTCGAACGGCGGCACCCCTCCGAGCAACGGCGGGACGACGATAGCCGCGGTCGTCACTGCCACTGCCCCGGCGGCCGCGGCGCCGACACCTACCTGCCAGACCGCAGTCGGTGTGAACGCGTCCGTCGAGAGCCAGTAGCCCACCGCGACGTGTGCGGTCGCCGTCACGCCGAGCAACGGCACTGTCGCCGGCACTGCCGCTGTCGCGACTGTCGCGAGCTCGACCAGACAGTACGCGGCCGTCGCCACGCCGACTGCGACGAACAACCCCGGTGTCACGAACCCGCGATCTCTCGTCTGTCCCGAGAGCCTCATCCTGCCTTACTACATATGTCGGGTTAAAATATATCTTCCGGGGCATGATAAGCCACGTGATCAAATTTTGTGTGATGGCTAACTGTATCAGCCGTCCGTCTCGGTCAATCTGTTCGACGGGCCACGAGCCGCGGGTCACTCCTCGCG
>JAHENP010000133.1 GCA_018609965.1 Haloferacaceae archaeon | reverse complement strand
TGGCGTGTGCCCGTGCGTCGGCCAACACCGCCTCCGGATCGCCCTCGCGCGAGACGGTGACGTGGCCGGTCTTCCGCAGCGGGTACACCTCTCGTTTCCCGTACCAGTGGAGTGTGGCGTCACCCGCCGCGAGTACGTCCTTGACCCCCGCGAGCACGACCCCGCTGGCGTCGTCCGCGTCGGAAGCTGCTCTGCTGTGGCCGGGGTTCGACGACCCAGAGCGAACGTCCGACGCCGCACCGGTCTCGAAGTCGACAATCGGTTGGCGGCCGCCAAGCCCCTTTCCGCCGAGAAGATTCGCGGTCGCCGAGGGCGCTCGGGCGGCCGTCTCCCCCAGCGGGAGCCCCAACACCGCGCGGACGTGTTGTTCGAACTGCGAGGTGACCGCTCCCTCGATGGTCCAGTGCCCGGAGTTGTGCGGACGCGGCGCGACTTCGTTGAACAACACCCGCCCGTCGGTAGTCTCGAACAGTTCGACCCCGTAGACGCCGCGACCGTCGAGTGCCGCGAGCACGTCTCTGGCGACTGCGCGGGCTCGTTTGGCGACCTCGTCGCTGGTTCGTGCCGGAACGAGCGTCTCCCGCAGAATCTCGGCCTCGTGGATCGTCTCCGTCGGCGGGTACGTCCGCGTCTCGCCGTCGCCGACGACACCGATCACGGAGAGTTCGCGCTCGAAGTCGACGAACTCCTCGGCGACGGCACCCTGTCCGTCGGCACCGACCGTCGCGAGCGCCGCCTGCGGGTCGTCGTCCGGCCCGACAGGGAGGTTCCCGCGACCGTCGTACCCACCGGTTCGTGCCTTGCACATCACGCCGTCGAACGTCTCGGCGGCGTCCGCGAGCGCCGCAGGGGTGTCGACAGCCCGGTACGCTGGCAACGGGACGCCAGCGTCGTCGAACGCTCGCGTCTGGACGAGCTTGTCGCGAATCGTCCGCAGGGTCGCCGGGTTCGGGTGGACGGGCGTGTCGTGGGCGTCACTCGCAGCCGCGAGCACGTCCGGGTCCGCGAGCTCGATCTCGACGGTGACGGCGTCCGCCCGTCGCGCCAGTTCGTCGACGGCCGCCTCGTCGTCGAACCCACCCTCGATCTGGTCGGCGAGCCGACTCGCCGGACAGCCCGGCGTCGGGTCGACGACAACCACATCCACCCCCAGCGGCGCGGCCGCCTCCGCGAGCATCCGACCCAACTGCCCCCCGCCGACGACACCCAGCGTGTGTGCGGAACTCGGCTGCACACCCGACGGTGGGGCGGGTTCGTGCATAAACGTTGTCGAACTGCGGGAGTAGGTGTACACGTTCGAGTACACACGAGAGACTCGTGGGACAGATCGAGATAGTCGGTATCAGAAAGATTGACGTTAGGAGCGAACTGATCGTGGGCGTGTGACACAGCCAGACGACCAGTCAGCGAAAGACGACCACGACTGGGGTGTATCGATGTCGAACGGTGCCGATCGCGGCCCAGTTGAGACACTACGTGCCGCTGCGCGACGCGTGTTCAATCGGCACTGATACCGTCTCGGATCGAACTGTCGTTGGTCTCCGCTTGCTCTCCCGCACCGCCTCGCCGTCGACGAACAGGACGATCTCCTCACCCCACAGTTTGAACTTGTGTTGGTGCGTCTCGTAGGTCGCCGGGAGTCGCGCAGAGACGTTCTCGCGGTCCCAGGAGTGAGCGATCACGACCGGTGGCGGGTCACTCGGGAACCCGTCGTACCGCGCCGACGGCAGGGTGCTCGCGACGGTCGCGTTCGCCCGCTCGGTGTACCACGGCAACGGGAGCCGCGAGTGCCACCCGCGGACGGGTGGTGCGCGGTCGAGCCCGGACTCGTTGGCGACGTACAGCTGTGAGTTGTCACCCCGCGGCGGGGTGGTGCCGACGTACAACACGTCCGTCCCGTCGTTGGTGCGGACGACACGGTCGACAGTCGCGAGCGTCGCTTGTATATCGTTTTCCGGTTGCGCCCACTGGATGACCGCGCGGTCCTCCTCGTCGGCCGTGTTCCAGTAGTCGACGTTCGCGACGACGACCCCGCCGCCGGCGGCGACGAGCAGGAAGACGGCGACACCGACCCGGAGCCCGGCGTCGTCGACGAGCGCCGCCTCGGCGGTGTCGACGACCCTGACCAGCCCGACCGCGGCCGGCACACACAACGGAAGGACGACGTGGACCGCGAGCCACGGCGCCTGGATGTCCGTCCCGACAGGGTAGCCGAGCAACGACACCAGCGCCCAGTACGTTGCGAACGCGACGAGTCGGCGGTTGCGGCCGCCGTAGCCGTCCGCGAAGAAGCCGATCACACCCAGCGCGGCGACGACACCGGAGCCGTACACCACGGTCTCGAGCAGGTCCCAGGTGAACGCCAGATACGGGTTCCCCTCACCGGCAGACACCCAACTGTCGACGAACCGTTCGCCCGCGCCGAGCGTCGCGGCTTCCAACACCGGCGCCAACGGCCGTGTCCCGTCGAGCGCCTGCCAGAGATCCGGGCGTGGCGCGTAGAAGAAGACGAGCACACCCAGCCCGGCCGTCACGGCCGCCACCGTGACCACCGGCACCCAGACGGCGAGGTGGACGGCGACGGCAGTGCCGCGGCGGTCGACACGGCTGGCGGCGGCGCGGCGGAGTCGCTTGCCCGCGGTCCAGTCGTCAAGCGCGCGGAGCGCCGCAATCGCGGTGTTGACGACCGCGTCCACGAGCGAGTTCGTCCGGGTCGCAATCGCGGTGAGTCGGTGGTCGACGAGCAACACTGCGGCACCGGCCAGACAGAGCACATACACCAGGGCGTTCTCCTTCGCGGTGAACGCGAGCGCCAGCGACACTGCCGCCGGGACGGCGTACAGTCCGTTCTGGCGGTCGACACCAGCGACGACGAGCGCGAACGCCGCGAACGCGAAGCTCCCGACGACCACGTCCGACCGCATGAACCGGCCGTAGTAGAGCAACATCGGATCGACGGCGAGCAACAACGCCAGCGCGACCGTCTCCCGATCCGACAGTCGGTCACGGAAGAGGAGCGCAGACAACGGGAGGAGCCCACCGAGTACCGCGACCGGAAGCCGCGCGACGAAGTCAGAGACGGACAACAGATCGAAGAGGGTGTTGTTGACGACCGGAATGAACGGGCCGTGAATGATCGGCCGGTAGAAGAACTCGCCCGTCTCGTGGAAGCGGAGTGCCCAGTAGCCGACCCGCCCTTCGTCCCAGTGGAACACCCGTCCGCCGAGGTCGACGAACCGCAGGAGGAGCGCGAGGAGTGTGACCCCGATCACGGCGAGCCGAAGTCGCCCGACGGCCCGAAGCCGATCTAGAAACCGCTCTGCCGTGTCGGACATCGGTGCCCGATCGGTCGTTGGAGGACCGTCGTCTGTCGTCGGCTGGGTGCGTGCGTCTTCCGTCGGTTCCGAGGCTGACTCCGTGTCTGTTCGCGATGGTGACGAGTCGGTGGTGGAGTCGTCTGTCTCTGTCCCGTCGTCGCTCATCGACACTGCCTCACGCGGGACAGGTAACAACTGTTGTGGTACCACGGCTGTCGCGTCCCGTCCGTAGTGAGACAGCCCCGACGGGACTGGAGCGTGACGGACCGACACGCTGGAGGTGGTTTTATCTCCGGGTCTCTGCACACTGGTGGTATGGGCAGTGCGTCGCCGACACGACGCGCCAGAGAGAACGTCACCGAGATCACCTCGATGGTCGTCACGGCGCTGTGGATGGGGGGGTTGTTCACCGGGCAAGACTGGTGGCTGGCGGCGCTGATCGTCGGCTACGCCGCCGTCCTCCCGCTGGTCGCGACCCTGTTCGGTGACCGCGAAGAAATCGGGGAGTACTGGAACGGGGGTCCGACGCTCCCGGGACAGACCGACAGTGAGTCGCGGTCGGAGCCGACGGACGACGAGACCACCGCCGACGCGCTGGACTCGTTGCGGGACCGCTACGCGAGAGGGGAGTTGACCGACGAACAGTTCGAACGCAAACTGGATCGGTTGTTGGAGACGGAGACTGTCGAGGACGCCGCCGAGTACCGGGAACAGACGAGACGAGGGCAAAATCGAGAGCTGGAACGGGAGTGAGCGAACTCACCCCTAACTGGGTAGGCTCTGAGCAGCGAGGAACAACAGGGAAATTACCAACGGAGAGGGTCGAGACGACAGTATCGACACAGTCGCCACCGAACACGGGACGCAAATTTATTCACTTAGAGGATTAGTCACTGACGTGAAACGCGTACTCCAGTCACCGACCGCACTCGTGACGCTTCTCGTGACTGTGATCTGGGTGTCCGGCTACGCCGTCGGTGCGGACTGGTGGCCAATCGCGATCAGTCTCGGCTACGCCGTCGGAATCCCGATCTCGTCGGTCTTTCTCGAAGGGGGGCTGTCCCACGGTGAGGAGTCGGACTCGGCGTCTGACGGGTCGGCGAACGAGCGGAGAACGGATCGGTCGACAGACGAGACGAGCGCCGACGAGACGGCCACGGGGGGAGCGTCGACCGCAGACGCACTGGAGAC
>JAHENP010000132.1 GCA_018609965.1 Haloferacaceae archaeon | reverse complement strand
AGGTCTCCAACCCGTCGACGGCGGCGTCGCGGGCCTGTGAGGCCGCCTGTTCGACCTGTTCTGCGGTGGCGGCCACCTCCTCCATCGACGCCGAGAACGTCTGCATCTCCGAGACCCCCTCCTCCAGCAGTTCGTTCTGGTCGCCGACCGTCCGGGCAATCTGCTGGGCGGCGTCGTTTGCACGCTCGACCGTCTCCCGGAGTTCCTGAGCCTGGTCGTCAACGTCGGCCGCGGTCTCCTCGAACACCGTCGCCGTCTGATTGAGGTCCTCGGTCACGTCGAGCACCTCCGACTCCAAACAGTCGTGTTCATCCACGAACGACGCACGCGCGCCCAGGTCGCCGGCCATCAGCGCCTGGAGTGTGGTCTGGATCTCGGCGACCAACGCCTCGATCGACTCACGCCGCCGGACTTCGGTCGTGTTGTCGATCACCGTCTGGACGACCGCGACGAACGCTCCGTCCTCGAACAACGGCCGGGCCGTCACCTCACAGTAGTGGGCCTGCCCGGTCGGGTCGACGACCTGTTCCTCGTCGGCGTACACGAGTAGTTCCGGGTCCCGGAGTTGGACGTCGAACGACTCGTGGGCCTGTTCTGGCGCCGCCAACACTTTCTGTGCGAGCGTCCGGTCGGCGCGGTCGTCGGCGTAGAAGAACGCGCCGGCGTCGGCGCTCCCGAGCGCCGTCTCGTCGTCGACGCCGGTGAGTTCCGCAACCCCCTCATTCCACGCGACGACCTCGCCGTCCGTGTCGATCATGAACACCGGCGAGCCGATGCTGTCGAGCAGGAGGTCGTCGTCGACATTCAGTTCGTCGTCCGGCTCACCCTCTCCCGCCGGTTCGTCGTCCGTCCCACTCCCATCTGTCGACTCGTCGCTGGGCGTCTCGTCGGTGTCCGTCTCGGCGCCGCTCGTCGGGCCGTTGTCGGCGGTCGGTTCGTCACTCGGCAACTCGTCGGTGTCCGTCGGCTCGTCGTTCGTCGCCTCGCCGGTGTCGTGTGCGGTGGTGTCGTCGTCGGTCGCCTCGTTGTGTTCGACCGTGACCGCCGGCGCGTCCTCGCCGCCCGACTGCGAGGAACCGCCGTCGGCCGCGAGCGCTCCGTGCTCGTCGCGCGGCTCCCCCACGCCGCCGACCGCCGTCTCGTCGGCGGCCAACGGCTCCCCACTGTCGGTAACCCACTCGCGCACCCGGCTGAACAGCCGCATACTCCAACTGCAAAGCATCAATCCATTTCAATGTTGTTTCTTCTCTCATAGGCTGCGGGGGAACGGCCGCGACACCACCCAGCACGCCAGAATTGTTACCGGAAGCCGTCGACGAGACAATCAGACGAACCCGACGGCGTCGCCGGTGGCACCCGCCTCTCGGTCCGTGTGAACGTCACGCGCAGTTGAGTGACGCGAATGAAGAGCGGCGTGGACTGGGAGGGACGCAAACGAAAAGCGGCGTGGACGGTAGTCGGGGACAGCGGGAGCGACGCGGACAGTGGTCGGGGACAACAAAAGTGGCGCGGACGGTGGCTGGTTCGTCGGCAACCGGGTCGAGAGCGGCTCGGCGTCCGACCCGTCGCGGGTGTTTTGCCCGGCGGGGATGAACCGCGTGGTGTGACCGTCAGGAACGTCACCAGCGGCGCGACGGAGTTCACCTGTAACGCCTACCTCGTCGAGGGGACGGTTCCGGCACTGGTCGACGCGGGGGCGATGTCCGGCGTCGTGTCGGAGATCCAGCGCCACGTCGACGAGCTGGACCGGGTGGTGCTCACCCACCAACACGGCGACCACGTCGCCGAGTTAGACGCCGTGCTCGACGCCTTCGACGCGGAGTTGTACGCGGCCGGCAACCACCCACGGCGGACGGAGGCGTTGGCGGACGGCGACACGATCCAGTTGGGAGACGACAGTTATGATGTCGTCACGACGCCCGGCCACGCCGACGACCACGTCTCGTTGGTCGGCGAGACGGCGGTGTTTTCGGGTGACGTGTTCGTCTACGACGACGGCGCCTTCGACGACGGCTCGTTCGGCCGGACGGACATGCCCGGCCAGTCCCGCGAAAAGTTGATCGAGAGTCTGGAGAGGCTGTCGGCGAGACTCCCGGCGTCGGCCGCGCGGCTGTACGCCGGTCACGGGAGCGTCTTCGACGCGGCCGACCACGCGGAGTCACTCCAGAGCGTCCTCGACCGCGCGTTGGAACGTGCCGAGCGCCGGGAGCCGAAGTACCCCGACGGCTGACGCGGTCGCTGGTGGGTCGTGTGTCGAGAGGGTCGGGACCACCGCGGGTGTGTCGAGAGCATCGAGACCACCGCGGCCTCAAGCGCCACGCCCGGCCGAGAGGTGGTCGTCGTCAGGCCGAACGGGTCTCTTTCGCTTTCGGGCGAAGGTTGTCGTAGCCACACTTCCGACAGCGGTTGGCCCGTTGTGAGTTTCGGGCGTTACACCGCATGCAGATCATCCGTTCCAGCGTCCGTGCTTCGGCGGCGTCGAACTGTGCCATACACCAACGGGCGGGCTACCGGCTGTTAACGCTTGCGAGAGGTCGCGGTGGAACGGTCAGACGCCGGCTTCACCCAACGCCTCCTCCAGGTCGTCACGTTGGGTGACGCCGACAAACCGTTGGACGACGCCGTCGTCGTTCTCGACAACGAGCGTCGGGAGCGAACGGACGGAGTAGTCGTTGGCGGTCTCCTGGTCCGCCTCGACATCCACCTTCTCGAACTCCACGTCGGGGTAGTCCTCGGACAGTTCCTCCAGAATCGGGTCCTGGTTCTTGCACGGGCCACACCAGTCCGCGTAGAAGTCCATCAGTCGAACGCTCACACACGGTCGGAAACGCCCGGCGGGCGATAAGGCTTTCTCACGCGGCGGTCGGGGCCGGCGACTCCGTAAGCTTGAGGTGTGAGAGCCGCACACTCGTGGGTATGAGCAGTGGCCAGAACACTGGCGGGCTGATGTCGTCCGCCGGGCTCGTCCGGTACTTCGACGCGGAAGACCGCAACGCGATCAAACTCGACCCCAAGACCGTGGTGGCGCTGGGCACAACCTTCGGTGTGCTCGTTCTGCTGGCGCAGTTCGCGGTGTAGCCCGGCTCCGGCGGCCGAGTCTGTGACGACGGTCGAACGGCCGAATTCGCGTCGACAGCCGGACGGCCGAATCCGCCCCGAACGGAAGGTTTTCGCACGTACACCACCCACACAGAGATGTGAAAGCAGGCGTCATCGCGGTTCAGGGGGACGTGTCGGAGCACGCGACGGCGATCCGGGACGCCGCCGCCTCCCACGGGGTGGACGCGGAGGTGGTCGAAGTGCGTGAGTCCGGGGTCGTCCCGGCGTGTGACGCTCTCCTGTTGCCGGGTGGGGAGTCGACGACCATCTCCCGGCTGCTCGGCGACGAGGGGATCGACGCGGAGATCCGCGACCACGTCGCCGCGGGCGATCCGGTGCTCGCGACGTGTGCGGGGCTGATCGTCGCGTCGACGGACGCACGCGACGACCGTGTCGACACGCTCGACGTGTTGGACGTGGGTGTCGACCGGAACGCGTTCGGTCGACAGGCAGACTCCTTCGAGGCGGCCGTCGACGTGACCGGGGTAGACGAGCCGTTTCCGGCGGTGTTCATCCGCGCGCCCGTCGTCGACGGCGACGCCGTCGGCGACGATGTCGAGGTGCTCGCTCGGTGGGACGGTGACCCGGTTGCCGTCCGCCAGGGGCCGGTCGTCGCGACCGCGTTCCACCCGGAGCTGACCGGTGACTACCGGGTCCACGATCTCGCCTTCTTCGGCACGGACCGCGCCGCCGACGGGGAGGTGACGGCGTGAGCGACCAGTCCGCGAGCGAACACGGCGACGGGGCCACGGCGGAGAGCGCAGACGAACCCGCCGGGGAGCGCCCAGACGAGACGCTGGCGGCGTTGTTCGCGACGATCGAGGATCGCAAGGAGACGCTGCCAGACGACTCCTACACGGCGTCGTTGTTCACCCACGAGAAGGGGGAAGACGCGGTGTTGGAGAAGCTGGGTGAGGAGACGACGGAGCTGGTGTTGGCCGCGAAGAACGGCGACGAGACGGCCATCCGGGAGGAGAGCGCGGATCTCGTCTACCACCTGTTGGTGTTGCTCGCGGCGGAGGATCTGGCGCTGGAGGATCTGCAGGCGACGCTCCGTGATCGGTTCTGACGGCAGAGCGGAGCCGCCGGCGCTGCGCGAACGGCGGCTACTTGTGGCAGGCCCGCCAACGCCGAGTCGATGAGCGACAGCGAGGCCGCGGTCGTCGTGGTGGACTACGGGTTGGGTAACCTCAGGAGCGTCACCCGCGGACTGGAACGGGCTGGCGCCGCGGTGACAGTGTCGGAGGAGCCGGCGGCGATCCACGACGCCGACGGCGTGGTGTTGCCGGGTGTGGGTGCGTTCCGCGAGGGGATGGAGAACGCCGGGCCGTACCGCGACGCGCTCGCGGAGTACGCCGCGGACGGCCGGCCGTTGTTCGGGATCTGTCTGGGGATGCAGATGTTGTTGTCCAGCAGCGAGGAGGCGGACCGCGAGGGACAGGGTGAGGCGGACGGGTTGGACCTGATCCCCGGGCGGAACGTCCGGTTCACCGAGGCCGCGCCGGTGCCACAGATGGGGTGGAACGAGCTGTCGGTCACCCGCGACCACCCGCTCGTCGACGGTGTCGGCGGGGAGTACGCCTACTTCGTCCACTCCTACTACGCCGTGCCGGAGGCGGCCGACGCGACCGTGACGGAGACGGCGTACGACGGCGAACGGTTCGCCTCCGTCGTCGCGAACGAACGGGGGAACGTGTTCGGCACCCAGTTCCACCCGGAAAAGAGCGGCGAGACCGGCCTGCAGATTCTGGAGAACTTCGTCGGGATCTGCACGGCAGAGTGAGTTCTCGTCGTTTCGCCTGGTAAAACCAACCGAACGTTTCATACGTGCACAGTGGTGGAGTTGAGATACCGCGATCCGAACGGCGGAGTCGGCTGTCCCCAGCGGCCGACGTGACGGTCACGACCCCCAGCGTGACCGTGCGGTCGTCGTCGGGTCGCGGGTCGCGGGGTGACGCCCGCCAGCTGTCAGGGACCGCGGGGCGGCACGCCGGCGGCCCGTTGCCCATCCGGCCTGCTGTCGTCGGGACTCTCCCGCTCCCACGCTCCCCCGACTCCCCGCGGTTCTCGACACTCGTCGCGTGAGAGTCAAACCGAGAGCGGCTGGACCGGGCGTGTTGGTTCGGAACCGTTAGGTTTCCGCCCCGCCCACGACTGTCCGAATGCAGGTATTCGGGTCCAGCGGCGCCCGTGGCGAGGTGGGTGCGGAGTTCACCCCGGAGTTCGTCCTCCAGGTGGCCCGCGCGGCGGCAACCGTCTGGGACGCCGACCGGGTCGCGCTCGGCCGGGACACCCGGACGACGGGGCAGTTGTTCGCCGACGCCGCCGCCGCCGGGATCGCCGCCGCCGGCACGGACGTGGTCCGGCTCGGTGTCGCGCCGACGCCCGCGACCGTCCGGTACTGTGGTGACAACGCCGTGCCGGGGGTACAGATCACCGCCTCCCACAACCCGCCGGAGTACAACGGCGTCAAACTGATCGGAGACGACGGGAGCGGGCTCCCGGTCGCGGCGTTGGAACGTGTCGAGGAGGTGTTGTTGTCGGAGTCGGGAACGGACGCCGCGTGGGACGCGGTCGGGGCGTCACACCACGCGGACGCGACGGAGCCGTACCTCGCGACAGTCGAGGCGGCTGTCGACCGAGCGGCGATCGCCGAGGCTGGGCTGACAGTCGCGGTCGACCCCGGTCACGGCGCCGCCGCGGAGACATCGCCGACGTTCTTCCGCCGGCTGGGTTGTGAGGTGGTGACGGTCAACGCGCAGGCGGACGGCCACTTCCCCGGTCGGCCGTCGGAGCCGACACCGGAGTCTCTCGACGATCTCGGGCGGCTCGTTCGCGCACGCGGGGCGGACGTGGGGGTGGCACACGACGGCGACGGCGACCGCGCGGTGTTTGTCGACGAGACGGGGACGGCCGTCTCGGGTGACGCCTCACTGGCGGCGTTGGCGGAGCGGGCGTTGTCGCCGGGTGACGCCGTCGTGTCGGCGGTGAACGTCTCCCAACGGCTCGTCGACGTGTGTGACCGCGTCGGGGCGACGGTGGAGCTGACCCCGATCGGCGCAACGAACATCGTCACCCGGATTCGGGCGTTGTGGGGCGACGGCCGGACGGTGCCGATCGCCGGCGAGGGGAACGGCGGGGTGTTTTTCCCGGCAGACGGGCTGGTCCGGGACGGCGCGCTCGTGGCCGGGCGGTTCCTCGAACTGTTGGCTGCCCGCGAGGCGCCCGTCAGCGAGGTGATCGAGCCGTACACCTCATACCACACCGTCCGGGAGAGCGTCTCGTACGACGACGAGGCCGAACGGACGGCGCTGTTGGACGCCGCCGAGCGGTTCGCCGAGACGAGCGACGCCGAGCCGGAGACCACCGACGGCTACCGGCTCGACTACGGCGACGCCTGGCTGCTCGTCCGGGAGTCGGGGACCGAGCCGAAGCTCCGAGTGTACGCCGAGTCGGGGGACCACGACCGCGCGGAGTCGTTGGCGGCGCGGGCGACGAGCCGACTCCACGAGGCGCGCGAGACGACGTGACTGGGGACGGAGATGGGTCGCCGGCGGACGAGGAGACGGTGAGTGGTGGCGCGGCAGACGGCGGATCGAACGGCGAAACGCCCGCGACGGTCGCGCTCCACAGGCCCGCCCACCGCGAGGCGTTGTGGGAGTTGGAGGCGGCGTTCGACCGCGGGGCCGTCGTGACAGTGTACGGCGCCTGCACGGTCGCGTACGACGGTCGCGCAAGCGCCTCGCTGGGCGAGGGGCGGCGACTGCTCGTGTTGAAACCCGACGGCACGGCGTTAGTCCACACCGACGAGGGCCACGAGCCGGTGAACTGGCAACCACCCGGATCGGAACACCGCGTGGCGGTGCGGGACGGCCGGCTCCGGGTGCGGGCGACGCGAACGTCGCCGGACGAACAGTTGGACGTGCGGTTCCTGACCGTCGACCACCTTGTTGTCTACCCCGTGAGCGGGCGGCGGTCGGCCGCCGTCGCCGGGACGGAAGCGGACCTGAAACGCCTGGTGGTCGCGGAGCCGTCGCTCGTCGCGCCCGGATTCGATGTCGCAGCGACCGAACGGACGACCGACGCGGGCGACATCGACGTGTTCGGCCACGACAGCGAGGGGCGGCCGACCGTCGTCGAGTTGAAACGGCGCCGGGTCCGCCCGGACGCCGTGAGCCAGCTCCGGCGGTACGTCAACGCGCTCCGCCGGGAGTCGGACGGTGACGCTGACGACGCTCCTGAGGCGGTTCGTGGGGTGTTGGTCGCCCCGTCGGTCACCGAGCGGGCCGCCGAGTTGCTCGACAGAGCCGGCTTCGACCACGTCGCGGTCGATCCACCCGAGGGTGGGACGCGAGACGCCGGCGGCGAGAGACGAGACCCCGGCGACGAACGCGGGGGGTGACCGGCAGGGAGACGGTTCGGTGAGGGGTCGTCTCGGTGGGGCGGCGGGGCCGGCGGACCGACACGGCGAGGCTCTCCTTCGAAGGCTTTATTCGCGGAACGGGCGTCTCGTCGTGTAACAACCATGTCTGACAAGCCGGCTTCCATGTACCGGAAGATCGACAAGCCCTCCTACACGCGACGGGAGTATATTACCGGGATTCCCGGGTCGAAGATAGCACAGCACAACATGGGCGATCTGCAGGCGGACCCCGACGACTACCCGGTCCAGATCTCCTTGGAGGTGGAAGAACGGCTCCAGATCCGCCACGACTCGCTGGAGTCCGCACGGCTGTCGGCCAACCGACACCTGATCAAGGAGCTGGGCGAGGGGAACTACAAGATGATTCTCCGGAAGTTCCCACACCAGGTGCTCCGGGAGAACAAACAGGCGACCGGCGCCGGCGCAGACCGTGTCTCCGACGGGATGCGGCAGGCGTTCGGGAAGCCGGTCGGGACGGCCGCCCGCGTCAACGCCGGCGAGCCGGTGTTCACCGCCTACTGTGAGGTCGACCAGGCCGTCGAGGTGAAGGAGGCGTTCCGTCGCGCGTACAACAAGATGTCGCCGCCGTGCCGGATCGTCGTCGAACGCGGCGAGGAACTGCTCGTCCAGTAGCCGCGCACTGGGAACGGACGCCGGTCGCTACACCGTCTCGGGCAGGTAGCCGCCGTCCACCTCGACGTTCTCGCCGGAGACGTACTCGGCGGCCGCCGAGAGGAAGAACTCCAACACCGCGACCAGATCGTCGACACTCGCCCAGCGGCCTCGCGGGGCGTCCTCAGGGAAGGCGTCAGAGGTGTCGACCACGTACGGGGAGATCGCGTTGACGGTGATCCCGTCGTCGGTGGTGTCGGCCGCCAACATCCGCGTGAACAACAGGACGCCGGTCTTGGCGATGAAGTACGGCGCGTTCTTCGGGTTGACCAACCCCTTCTCACTGCCGGCGTAGCCGACGTTGACGATCCGTCCCCACTCGGCCTCCCGCATCGCCGGGACGGCACGGCGGCAACAGAGGTAGGTGGCGTCGACGTTCGTCGCCATCACCTCCCGCCACCGTTCGACCGAGAGCGCCTCCCAGTGGGAGGGGGCGAACGCGCCGACGTTGTTGACGAGCACGTCGACCGTCCCCAGCTCGGACTCCACGCTGTCGAACAGTCGGTCGACGGCGTCGGCCTCTGTCACGTCCGCCTGTACCGTCGTCGCCGCGACACCCAGTTCGCGCGCCTCGTCGGCCGTCGCCGCCGCCGCCGCCTCGCTCGTGTTGTAGTGGACGGCCACGTCCGCCCCGGCACGGGCACACGACAGGAGGAACCCACGGCCGATTCCGCGTGCGCTGCCGGTGACGAGCGCGGTCCGTCCGTCCAGATCTGGACTCACACGCGAGCCTGCGGTCCGAGCCGCAAAACTCCGGTGGAACAGTCGAGTCGGTCGCGGGACTCTCCTGTCGCGGGGTGACGGGACGCAGTTATGTACCGGGGGGTCGTACCGGGCGACATGCAGATTCGCACCGCGACGGCGGGAGACGTGGACGCGATCAGACGGCTCGCCCGCGAGTCGACAGCGGCGTCGTACGCCCACGCGCTCTCGGAGGCAGTGATCGAGGAGGCGGTCGGCTCGTGGTACGACACTGACGATCTCGCCGCAGAGATCGACGACGAGGACGCAGTGTTTCTCGTCGCAGACGACGACGGCGTGGTCGGGTTCGTCCAGAGCTACTACGTCGAACGGCGCGATCCGGTCGGGGAGATCGACTGGCTCCACGTCGACCCCGACGAGCGTGGCCGGGGGATCGGACGCGACCTGCTCACCCGGTGTGAGCGGGAACTGCGGGGGCGTGGCGTCGAACGGATCGAGGGGCGGGTGCTCGCGGCCAACGAGACGGGCGCGGAGTTCTACGCCGAGGAGGGGTTCTCCACCGTCGGCGACCGCGACGTGGACATCGGCGGCGAGACGTTCACCGAGCGGCTCTACTCGAAGTTCGTCGACGGTAGCGGGGAGCAGCTGCTGACGGAGGTGCGGACGGGCGCAGACGGCGACCAGCTGTACGTCGCGTTAGATGAGGGGGAACGGGGCGGGAACGCGCCGTTCTACGTCACCTACGAGGACCGCGACCGCACCGACCGCCGGGGGTTCCTCTGTGGTGCCTGTGACAGCGTCGCCGACACGATGGACGCGATGGGCCGGGTGGAGTGTGGCTGTGGCAACCGACGGAAGGCGACCCGGTGGGACGCCAGCTACCTGTAGTGGTCCGTCGGCGACCGCGACTCGTACCGACAGTCGGCGACCGCAACTCGTGCCGACGCCGGCGACCACGACTCGTATCAACAATGCGACCGGCGCCGAGTGAACTAAGTACGGTCGCACACCTTCTGGTTGTGTGAACGGACGTGTCCTCGCAGTCGCGGGCGCGAAGGGGGGTGTGGGAAAGACCACCACCAGCCTCAATCTCGCCGCGGCGCTGGGCGCGGACGGACGTGCGGTGGTCGTCGTCGAGGCGGATCTGGCGATGGCCAACGCGGTCGACTTCCTCGACGTGGAGGTGGGGGGTCGGCCGTCGCTCCACGAGGTGTTGGCGGGGCGTGCGGGGGTGGAGTCGGCCGTCTACCCCGCGCCCGGCGGGTTCGATCTCGTGCCGAGCGGGACCAGCTTAGAGGGGTTCACGGACGCCAACGTGTCGTTGTTCCCGGAGGTGGTCGACGCGCTCCAGGGCCGGTACGACGCGGTCGTGATCGACACCGGCGCGGGGGTGAGCCGCGAGACGGTCGTTCCGACGGGAGCCGCGGACGCGACGATTCTGGTGTCGACCCCGCGGGTCGCCTCCGTGCGTGACGCCGACAAGACGATGTCCGTCGCCCGGCGGGCGGGTGCGCCGGTCGGCGGGGTCGTTCTCACAAAGTCCGGCACCGGGCGGTCGCCGCCGGCAGAACGGATCGCGCAGTTCCTCGACACGGACCTGTTGGGCCACGTCCCGCAGGACGCGGCCGTCCCGGAGTCACAGGACGCGGGTGTGCCGGTGGTCGCACACAGCCCCAGCAGCGACGCCGCCGTCGCATACCGCGGGATCACGGAGGAACTCCGGAAACGGCCCGATCTGATCGGGATGGGGGCCGGCGGCGACACCGGTGGGTTCCAGTTCGGAAACGTCGACACCGCCGCCGACGGCGGGGACCGGTTCTGACGAGACGAGGGACGGGCGGTGTGCCAGAGTCGCCGCGGGCGACGGGACGACCGGCAGTTCGACCGCGACCGCAGGCCTTACACGGAGACCCGACGAACCACGGCCAACTGTGGACCCGCTCGACGCCCGGTACCCGTTTCTCGCCAGCGCCCGCAGTGCAGTCCGGGAGGCAGGTGTCGAACTCGCGACGCTGGTCGCGACGGACGACCCGGTCGTCGACCGAGCGGGCGAGCGTGTCGAACGGGCGTTGTTGGAGGGGACGACAGAAAGCGAGACCCCCAGGGAGTGGGGTGCACGCGAGGAGCTGTTGTCGTACCCGGTGGCGCGCATCCTGGTGTCGTTGTTGGAGGCGGACGCCGCCGTCGAGAAGTACGCCCTCGCGGAGGCGAAGACGGCTCACGACCGGTTCCGGACGGACTTCGACCGCGACGACGGCCGTCCCGACCGGATCACGCTCCAGGCGTTGCTCCGGGAGTTCGACCTCGCCGGCCGGTGTCGGCCGGAGCCGGCACCCCGTGGCGCCCCGGAGCCGCAGTGGTTCCGGCTGGCGGTCGGGGCGTACCTCGACCTGCTCGACCCCGGGTGGGGTGACGACTGGCGGTTGGTGAACCGGGAACTCGCCGACGGCGAGGTTCGGATCGAACGCGAGGAGCTGTACCGGCTCCTCCGTGCGGCGGTGGAGACGCGGGTCGCCGAGGGGTTGCCGTTCGACGGCGTCGGTGACCCGATCGCGACGGAGTTGGAACGGGAAGTCGCCGACCTCCGGGCGTTGCTCGCCGAGCGGACGGGGACGACCGACGTGGAGATCGTCGTCCCGGAGCTTTTTCCGCCGTGTCTCGCCGGACTGCTCGAACGGGTTCGTGCCGGCGAGGCTGTCTCGCCGCAGGCTCGGTTCGCGTTGCTGTCGTTTTTGATCGCGATCGGGCTCGACACCGAGGAGGGATTGGTGAAGTTCACACAGGGCGGGATCGACGTGGAGACGGTCGGAGAGACCGCCGCGACGCTCCGAGACCGCAACGGGAGCCAGTACCCGCCGCCATCGTGTGCGACGCTGTCGGCGTACGGAATCTGTGAGAACGAAGCCGACCACCGCGCTGTCGCTGGCCACCCGTTGGACTACTACGGGCGACGGCTCCAGGAGGTCGACGATCCGACCGGCTGGCGCGACCGGGAGCCGGAGCCGGCGGACTGAGACCCGCCGGGGGCGACGGCTCAGGCGAACCCGACGGCACGCAGTGCCAGCGTCACGGCGTCACCGAGCGTGAGCGCGACAACCAGCCCGCCGAACAACGGGACGACGAACGGGAGTCCCGGAGACACCCACACCGTCTCGGCGGCCGTCAGCGACTCCAGTCCCGCTCGGAGTCGATCCGGCGTGGTGCCGTACGCCGAGCCGTCGATGTCGTCGAGGAACGCCGCGGCCGCCCAGGGGTCTGGCTCCGGCTCGTCGCCTGTGTCGGTCGTCTCGTCAGTCTGGGTTGGCGACTCGTCGGTCGTCTCTGGGTCGGATCTGTCCACTCGCCGGCTCTCACCGCCGTCGACACGCCGCACCTCTGCGGGGACGAACCCAGTGCCGGCCCACTCGTCGGGTCGTGTCGGGTCGCCCGGGCGGTCGTGCTCGGGTGGGTCGTCGCGGCCGGGACCGCCCTCGCGGAGACGCGGCCACTCCGGGTCGCGGTGGCGTGCGCCGTCGGTCGGCTCGAACGTCTCCGTGACGGTGTCGGGGTGCCGGAGAGTCTGGTCTGCGCGCAGTTCCGCGAGCGTACAGCCACGCCACCGGAGGTACATCCGCAGTGCGTCCAGGTCCAACCCGGTTCGGGGGAGCCAGCCGTCGGTGACGAGCAACGTCCCGTGGCGGTCGGTGACGGTCTCGACCGGCGTCGGCCGGCCTAACACCACCGCGAGTGAGAGCCGGCCGGCAGCCAGATTCCGGAGGGTGAGCCAGACCACGTAGCCGAACGCGACCAAGACGGCGTTCGTCAACACGGCCATCGCCGCCACCCCCAGCACGGACGGGAACATCGGGAACGACAGCCGCGGGAGTCGGGTGACCACCTCCGGCGGGAGCGCCGCCACGGCCGTCGCCGGGAGCCGGTAGGCTGGGGTGACGGGGAACACGACCGCTAACGTCGCGATCGCCTTCGCGTCGGCGCCGCCGAACGCCCGGAACCAGTACGCCAGAAAGGCGAACGGGAGGAGGAAACCGAGCGCGAACCCGGTCTGCACGAGGAACAACCGGTCGTCGGCCAACGGGAGTCGGGCGAACACGTCGAGGGCGAGCGCCACCACCCCGACGAGCACGAGCGGCGGCCACAGCCAGTTGGGGAGCCGCCGGGTCCGCACGTCGCGGTAGGCCGCCCACGCGAACACGGGGACGACGAGCAGCCGCAGGAGATCGGCCGACGATGCGACGCCCAGAGCCATACAGTGGGTGGTCGCCCCCCGGTACAAAGACGTTCGGGTCGAATCCGTCGGGCGTCAGACGGACGAGGAAGCCGTACGCACCCCCACCCTACGTCTAGATTCAAACCGATAGTCACATAGTAGTGGGACAGAGAACGCACATCGTATGTCGAACAGAGTAGCGAACGTCCTCGACCCGTACGACTTCTTCGGGAAGTCGATCCCGGGGGTCGTTCTCTCTGTCGGTATCTACTCTCTGTCACCCGGACTCCCCGTCCAGCCCGTCGACGGGGAAAGCAGACTCACCTTCGCCGTCCTCACGGCGTTGGCCCTCGTCGCAGTCTTCACTGGACTGATCGTCGGACAGGCCGTCCACACGTTGGCCGACAACGCGGAGAAGGCTGTGTACGTCGTCGGGAAGTTCGCCTACAACAGCTACTGGAGGCTGACGGACGACGGGCTTCTCGGTGACTGGCCAGGCTCTCGGTGGCTCGCCCGACGGTACTGGGGGATCAACGACGGTCTCAAGAGCCACAGACGCCTGTTTCAGAACCGCCTTGGCCGGTACTTCGACCCACAGGAGGACCGACGACGTTCGGACCGGGACGACCTCGCGTTAGAGGAGTTCAGACGGTGCTGTCAGGTCGCGCTCGGTGTCGACGTGCGTCGATTCGACGACAGCGGCACCGAGGACGTCGAGTCCCAGACGTACGGCGAGTTCAGGCAGTTGTACCCCGTCGTCACCTCAACCGTCGACGCCTCTGCACCGACGAGAGCCGAGGGATTCCAGGCCAGGTACTCCTTCTGTCGCGGGATGTGGGTCGTGCTTCTCGGACTCGCAGGAGCGTACACCGCCGTTCTGTTCGCGCCCGTCTCGTTAGTGCCGGCGGCGCTCCGCTACCCACCAGTCCTACTGGACGTACTTGACCCCACACACGTGGGGGTCCTGATTGGAGCGCTCGTCGCTCTCAGTCTCGTGTTCTTCGACGCATCTGGGGACTACAAGCTTAATTATATCGAATATCTTATTAATGACTTCTGCGAGGCGGTCAGGAACAGAGAAAATGATTTACACGGCGGGAGAGAAAAGACAGAGACAGCGAGAACAGAGAGTCGAGTGCGACCGTACAACTAAAATGACAGTAAAATTACAAGATAAGGGCGTCGACAGGAGGTGTGACAGCCTCGACAGTGTGGTGGGTCGGTTCCTGGACGAACAGGGGGAGACAACCGAGACACGGCTTCAGAACCTCGTATTCGTAACTGAAGTGTACGCGACCACGTACTGTCGGCGTCGTCTCACCGGTGCGGAGTTCCGGCCGTACATGTACGGTGCCTACTCTCCGGACGTATCAGAGACGCTGTCGGACTCACAGTGTGTCACAGAGCACAGGCGTCTGAAGAACGGCAACAGGACGACCGTCTACAGCTCCGACGGATCGAACCCGAAGATGGACGACAGCCGAGAGACGATCGTCGAGTCTGTCTCCGACTACACGTCGGGTGTCGACACAGATACCCTCGCACAGTTCAGCAAGGACAGTTGGCTGTTCGAGCACACTCCCGAAGACGACCCGATGCAGTTCACGGCGTTCCGTGACGCCCTCGACAGGAGTTCGGATCTCGAGCAGAGGGTGAAGTTGCGTCTCCCTGCCGAGCCGGAGGTGGACTGCGACGGGCTGTGTGATCTCCGCTGACAGACGTGTTCCACCTTCTCGCAGGGATTCACCACGCCTAATACGGCCCGGCCCGAGACACCGAGTAGATGGCCCACGACACAGGGGTCTCGAACGTCCTCCTCGTCACGGTCGACTCCTTACGGGTTGACGCCGTCGGTGCGTACGACGACACCGCACACACGCCGGTGTTAGACGAGTTGGCGACACGAGGGACAGTGTTCGAGCGAGCGTTCGCGACCGGAAACTGGACACCGTTCTCGTTTCCGTCGTTGTT
>JAHENP010000131.1 GCA_018609965.1 Haloferacaceae archaeon | reverse complement strand
GTCCACGGCGAGGAGGGTCCCGTCGAGGTCGAACCAGACCGCCGCTATCCGGCCTCAGTTCCCCTGGATACGGGGAGCGAGCATGAACGTGACGTGCCCCAACCCCTCGGCGAAGTCGTAGTGCATCTTCACCGGGAAGTCATCGCCCAGCTCCATCCGAACCTCGGCGTCGTTCGGAATCGCCTTGTTCATATCTTTCAGGTAGTCCAGCGAGAACAACGAGTCCGCCTCGCCGACGGTCAGGTCGACCAACTCCTCGCGGTCGAGCACCAGATCGACGTCGTCCGTGTCACCCTCCGCCTCGATGACGAACGCCTCCTCGCTCTCGTCGACGCGCAGTTGGATGTAGTCGCTCACCATGTCGGCGGCGGTGATCCCGCGGTCGATCTGGGCCCCCTCCGGGACGATCTCCGCGGGCAGATCTAACTCTGGAATGTCCGGCTCCTCGCGGATCGAGTCGGGGTCGATCAACGCCAGCGTGTACGACAGCCCGTCGATCCGAACCTCCAGCTTCCGGGTCTCCTCGTCGAGTTCGAGGTGGACCAGATCACCGCTGTCGGCCATCGAGGCGATGTCCTCCAGCCGGCCGAGGTTGACGCCGATGACGCCGCCGTCCGCCTCGTACGCCTCGAACGCCGCCGCCTCCAGCGTGAGATCGACCATCCCGACGTTCGCGGGATCGACCGCACGGATCACGAGCTCGTCGTTGTTCAACCGGATTTTGCACTCGTCGACCAACACACTCACCGAGTCGAGCGCGTCCCGGAGGGTCGACGCGCTCACGATCGCCGTGAACATACGGAGTGGACTACGACCGGAGTGGGTGAAAATACCGTCGATTCCCCCTCCAGCCCGTCTGCGGGGGATTTCCGGCTGTCCCGACGACCGCACGGTGTTGTGGCAGGAGGAGAGTCCAAAACTATCGACACGACAATCTCCACAAAACGATTAAACCGGGGCCACGTACCCGTCGGCATGGAAGAGCCCCCCGAACCGTCGTTCGACTACCCCGAGGAGACGTACCTCGTCGACGGCGAGACCGTTCGGATCGTCTGTACCGACGGCGTTCTCGACGCCAAACCCCGCATCGACGGCCACCGTGTCGCCGTCCACTACGTCTACGCCAAACACGAACGCGGCCGCAGCGTCGAGACACTGCGCAACGGCGTCTACTCGGAGTTGTCGGCGGCGGAGGTGCGTGCGGCACTGCGGTACGCCGAGGAACACCCGGACGTGTTGGAGGATGTGGCCCGCATCGAGGAGGCCGAGTGGCGGCGGATCGGTCGGGAGTCCGTCGACGAGGAGTGAGCAACGGATCTGTGTCGTTTGGCCACCTCAGTAAACTTTCGACAGATTTATAACGGACAATCTAATTCAGAGTCATATAATGTATTACTCGAGAAAGTCATTCAAAATTCGTACGTGTCGACCGTACAGAGAGAGAAATCTGAACTTTCTCATCGTCCCATCTATGATTTGGAAGGGTAAGAAAGCAAACGACCCAGATTGTTTCACAGTTACACTTTCAGTTAAAAGCAGCTCTCTTGAGCGTGTCTCGACGACACCGGTCGCCAGCGACGGTCACTGGACACAGATTGCCCACTCTGACCACAACCCACCAGATGCACACGATATCTACGACCCAAACGACAACAAAGGGCTCCACGTTGACGTTGAGCACCCGACCCAAGACAGGTACCGAACGGTGTACAAGAAGTTGGCGAACGGAAACCCTCCAGAACCGACGGGTGCGTCAGTGTCGCTCGCGACAGACCTGCTCGAAAAGAAATGTTGTCGGTTCCTCTCCGACTATCTGGGCAAGTAAGATTGTAGTAGATATTTACGAGTCGGGTCGCTACGTCAACGCGTGAGCACAGAACACGCCCCGTCGACACTAGCCGAAGCCATTGCTGCAGAGACCAGTGGGGTCGCCGAGGACTACGAGACTGAGACGGTCGAACTCCGGTCGCTAGACGCGGCGGAGGCGGACAGCGAGGTCAACCACACACTCGATGACCACGCAGTCGCGTTCGAAGAGGTCGACCTCGACGACGCCGTCAAAATCGAGTAGTTCTCTCCGGGAGACGCAGACGGGACCAGAGACCGCACCGAACGACCGGTGCTGGATCGTCGCCCGGCCCGTGCGTGTTCGTCTCGAACAGGTGTCGAACGTCGCCGGTGGGTGTCACCTCGGCCACCTCCCGCCGGCGCGTCGGCTCTCGGCCGCGACATCAGTTGTTTTCGAGTGCGTCGAGGACACACGCGGCGGCGACGACCGCCTCTCGTGGCACGTTGCCCGCGTTGTCGATGGTGACCGTGTAGGTGTCTCGCAACGAGAACTGGCCGGTGATGTCCCCGACGTGTGCACCGTCGGCGTCGAAGATCTCGTACTTGTTCGGAATGAGATTCGCAACCGAAATAACACTTCGCAGCCCTTCGAGAACTTTGTTTTTCGATTCGATTGTGGCCAGGGTGTCCCCGCTCTCCGGGTCGCGAACTGTCCACGTCTCGACGAACAACGAGAAATCCTCGTCGAGAACAACCACCTCCTCGTCAGTTTCTGCGTCCCTGATCGCGTAGTTCCCCGCCACATCCATGATCCCGCCGGCCTTCACCGTGAACACCTCCTCGTCGTCGTCGGTGACGAACGGGAACTCCTCTTTCATCTTGAACATCTTCTGTTTCCCGCGCAGGACGACCGTGCCGGTGCTGTCGCGAACAACGTACTTGTTCCGGATCGCCGGTTGTTTCACCTCGTACTCGTCGTCGTCGAGGCTGATCCGTGAGAACCCGTAGGCATTCGACGACTCGTCGGTGGACGGGAAGGGCATAGCCTGCAGTGATCGACTGATGGGTGAAAAATACACGGGTTCCGTCTCACCGATCTCGATTCGCCACGACCCCGTCACACCGTCAACCATACCTCCCCAGACCGACTACCACGACCAGAATGTCGAACCGCGACGAGTACTACAACCGCGCCAAACAAGAGGGGTACCGCGCCCGCTCGGCGTACAAGCTCCAACAGATCGACGAGGCCGAAGACGTGTTGGACCACGGCGACACCGTGGTCGATCTGGGGGCGGCGCCGGGTGGCTGGCTCCAGGTCGCCGCCGAACGGGTCGGCGACGCCGGGCTCGTCGTCGGTGTCGACCGCCAGGAGATCGAGCCGTTGCCCGACCACACCGCCGTCGAGACCGTCCGCGGGGACATGACCGAGGAACGCACCCGCGACCGACTGCGTGCCGCACTCGGGGTGCCCGGCGCCGCGCCGAACGACCGCCGGCAACGCTCTCGGCTGGGTGCCGCCAGCGAACTCCCCGCGAGCGACGCTGTCGGTGACGAGGAGACGCCGGACACAGACACCGCCGCCACGAGGACGACCGACGGGGACGCGACCCGGGTCCCCGACGCGCCGAACGGACCCGCCGCCCGACCAGCGGACGTGGTCGTCTCGGATATGGCGCCGAACGTCACCGGCGAGTACCACCTGGAT
>JAHENP010000130.1 GCA_018609965.1 Haloferacaceae archaeon | reverse complement strand
CGTTCGCATAAAGTACGCCAGCGTCGTCGCCGCGATTTCGCGGTTGGCGGCGACCGCCCGCGCCGAGTAGTACGGACACCGGTGTTTCACCGAGCAGTCGTACCCCTGCTCGCGGGCACACGGCGCACGGTTCACCGGGGTCGTCTCCTCGCCCGGCAGGATACAGGTGTAGTTTGATTTCCCGCGGATCACCTGCAGGTCGTCCAACAGCTCGTCGTCGGCCACGTCATCGAGTTGTGACACCTGTGGCGTGGTGTAGTAGGCGCCCGTCGGCTCCGCCGGCTCCGCCTCCGCGGGGGTGCGGGCCGCGCCCGCGACGGCCCGGGCGAGCAACGACTTCCCGCTGCCGGTGGGCGCCCGGACGAGCACGACATCGTTGCCGGCGGCGAACGCGTCCCGGATGTCACACAGTGCCTGCCGTTGGTTCCCGCGGTGGCTGGGCGCCGGAAACTCCGCCGGGATGCGTGACGGCTCCACCTGCGAGCCACGGGGTGGCGGCGAGGAAAGGGTGTCGCTCGTGAGAGCACACGAGTGTGCCACTCACCGACGAGTCACGTCTCCCGAACTCGGTCGAAGCACCGAAGTGAGCCGGCTGTCCAGCGTGATCTGTGGCGTCCACCCGGGTCGACAGTCGCCGCGTTCGGTGGCTCTGGGGAGAGCTATCGCTGCTGCTGCAGTTCGCTGGGATCTGCCTGACAAACTACAATCCGACCCCTTGCGCGACCGGAACGGTCAGCACCATCGGCGCCGTCTGTCTCTTCGTCGGGCTCGTCGGGTTCGTGACCTACGTCCGACGGCACGGACTGCCACCGCCCGCACCGCCCGAACGCTGAGCGGTTCCCCCGGGTGAGTGACGGCTCTCCCGGCGGTACACGCACCGAGAGATCGGCCGAAACGGCAAAGTAAGGCGACTGTCCATGCGGCGTTGTGGGCTCTCCCCTGCTCGACAACCGACGTGTTCAGTGGCTCTGGGGGAAACTGTCGGCAGTTCTCGTACTCGTCGGAATCTACCTGGCAAACGACACTCCAGCCGCGTACGAGGGTGTCGTGACTGACGTAGCCGCCGGCGTCTGTCTCTTACTCGGTCTCATTGGCCTCGTGACGTACACCCGGCGGTACGGCCTCCCACCGTCTTCTCCCGCCGCCGAGTGAGCCGGCTACTCCTCGACCAACGCCTCGACGAGTGAGCCTTCCGAGTAGCTCTGGAGCGGTCGACTCGTGTCCCGTTCGCGGGCGACGACGAACGTGGAGTTCGTCCGGTCGACGTGATCGAGCGCCTCGAAGTCGGAGATCAGCCGTTCGACGTCGTCACTGTCGGGCAGCCGGGCGAGCACGACGAAGTCCGTCTCCCCCATCGTGAAGAACACCTTCGTCACCCCCTCGACGCCGGCGATCTCTTCGCCCATCGCCTCGTGGCCGTCGTCGTAGCTGGTCAACACCTCCAACACGACCGTCACACCCAACCCCAGTTCGTCGAGGTCGAGATCGTACAGGTCGTTCTCGATCACGCCCGCCTCCCGGAGGTTGTTGAGCCGGTAGTGGATCGTCGACACCGGAATCCCGGTCGCCTCGCTCACGCGCTCGATACTCCCCGTCTCCAAATCTGAGATCGCCTTCAGGATCTCGACGTCTCGTTCGTCCACGACTCGGCACACGGAGTCGATGCTTGTAGTCTATGCTAACTCTCCCGGCAACAGGTCACTCAGATTGGACGTTCTCCGGGTTCTGAGTGATCCGCTCGGAGGGTTGCAGGTTGGAGAGATCGCTTACATCTGTGGCTGTTATTCGAATTAGATTCGAAGATGAGCGGAGACTCACAGACGAGCGTGGAAGCGCGTGTACTCCTCCCGTTCGCGGTGTTGTCGTTGGCGTGGGGCGGAAGCTTCGTCGGGATCGAGATAGCAGTCGAACACGCGCCGCCGTTGTTGCTCGCCGGCCTGCGGTACGCCGTCGCGGCGGCGGTGGTGGTGCCGTACGCCGTCTTGACGGAGTCGCGGCTCCTCCCGCGGAGCCGGGACGATCTGGGCGCGGCGGCGGCGGCGGCAGTGTTCACCATCGCCGGCTACCAGGCGTTCCTGTTCGTCGGCACCCAGTACGTCCCCGGAAGCGTCGCGAGTGTCGTCGTCTCCACCTCGCCGGTCGTGACGGCGGTGTTGGCCGGCCTGTTGTTGGACGAGTCGACTGACCTCGCGGACGCCGTCGGCTTCGTCCTCGGGCTGGTCGGTGTCGTCATGGTCGCACAGCCGGACCCCACCGACCTCGGCGGGACGACACTGGGCGTGGGGTTGGTGTTCGTCGGCGCCGTCTCCTTCGCGGTTGGGGCCGTCGGGACGCGTTCGTTCGAGCCGGAACTCCCCACCGTCGCCGTCCAGGCGTGGGCGATGGTCGGCGGCAGCGCCGCCCTCCTGACCGGCTCCCGGCTCCGGGGTGAGGTGGTGCCGGCGCCGTCTGCGGTGCCGGCGGAGGCGGTGATCGCGTTCGCGTACGTGGCCTTAGTCGCCGGCGCGCTCGGCTACCTGTTGTACTTCCGGCTGTTGGCGACGGCGGGCGCGACGGAGACGACGCTGGTGTCGTACTTCGAGCCGGTTGTGGCCGCTGGGGTCGCGGCCGCCTTCCTCGGCCAACCGATCACGGCGCCGACCGCTGGCGGCTTCTTGGCCGTCGTCGGTGGGTTCGCGGTGATCGAACGCGACCGACTGGTGCGGGTGCTCGGACGGCGGCTCGCGATCACGCTCTCCGGCGCGGCCGACCACTGACGGCGGTCGTCACACGGTGACACTGGCCGTTCGACTGTTCGTTCCGACGGCGTTGGAGAACCGCTACCCCTAACTCTGCGCCGCCGCAACAACGGTCAATGAGCGACCAGGCGGCCGTCGACCACGATCTCTACCGGCGGACGAAGGCGTTGTTGGAGCCGGGTGAGGTGGAACTGATCGGCTGTATCGTCCACACGGATCTCGCCGGCGACGAGGATCTGGAGATGCAGGAACTCGTCGTCGAGATCAACGAGGTGATCGCCGACCACGCCAACGCCGGCGAGACGTTCATTCACGCCGGCAACAACGACACGGCGTTCTCCTCGAACCAGTTCCAGGGGCTGACCGTCGACGACGAGTCGTTCGTCTGGGAGAGTCAACACCTGCTCCGGGACGGGAGCTTCGATCTGGTGTTCTACTACGAGGCGAGCGCCGACCAAGAGGGGATCGTTGCCGATCTGGCGGCGTTGGGGCCGGACGTGACGGCTGTCCCCGACCCCGAGATCGAGGCGGCACTGGAGTAGCCACGCCACAGTGGCGCAGTCTTCGCGAAGTCGGACGGTGGGACCGGCCGCGTGACGTGTGACCACCCGCCAGCCCGCGGCCAGTCGTGCGGAGAACGCGACGCTTATGTCCGTCACGACGCGTGTTCGGATATGGACACCGCGGAGTCGGACGTGAGTCTCTCGACGCTCGACCGGGCGGTGGTCAACGCCTTCCAGGGGGGGTTCCCGGTCGTCGCCGAGCCGTGGGCGCCGGCGGCGGCGGCATTGCGCGAACGCGGCGTCGAGACGACTGCCGACGAGTTGTTGACTGCGGTTCGCGAACTCGACGAGTCGGGTGTGCTCTCCCGGTTCGGCGCGTTGGTGAACGCCGAGGAGATCGGCGGGACGGCGACGTTGGTCGCCACCCACGCCCCCGACGACCAGTTCGAGGAGATCGTCGAGACGATCAACGACCACCACGAGGTGGCCCACAACTACGAACGGGAACACCCACACCTGAACGTCTGGTTCGTGTTGTCGGTCGCCGACGAGGACCGCGTGCCTGAGGTGCTCGCCGAGATCGAGTCGGAGACGGGCCAGGAGACGTACAACATGCCCAAACAGGAGGAGTTCCACGTCGGCGCGAAGTTCCTCCTTGACGGCCCGGTGCCGGACGGGGACGTGGACTGTTCGGACGCCGGGCCGGCCGTCGAGCCGACCGACCGGCGGTCGCTGACACCACGGGAACGCGACCTGATCGTCGAGATACAGGGTGGACTCCCGATCAGCCGGACCCCGTACGCGGACGTGGCCGACGCAGTCGGCCAGCCAACCGACTGGGTTGTCGAGACGATCAAACGGTTCGACGGCGAGGGGAAGGTGCGCCGGGTCGGCGTGATCCCCAACCACTACGCGTTGGGCTACTCAGAAAACGGGATGACCGTCTGGGACGTGCCCGACGACCGGCTCGCCGAGGTCGGGCCGGCCGTCGCCGAGCTGGGGTTCGTCACCCACTGTTACCACCGGCCGCGCCACGAGGGCGTGTGGCCGTACAACTTCTTCGCGATGACACACGGCCGCGACGAGGCGGAGAGCCAACGCCGCATCCGGCAGGTCCGGGAGGTGATGACGGACCACTGGGACGTGACCGAGGGCGACTGGGACACGTTGTTCTCGACACAGATCCTGAAGAAGACCGGCATCCGGTTGGACGAACGCGCCGACGCACACACGGCGTCGACCGACACCACCTCGCAGCACTGACCGTGATCCCGTTGCTCCACGACTTCGACGGCGAGCGTGTGTTGATCGTTGGCGGGGGAAGCGTCGGCGCCCGGAAAGCGCGGACGTTCGCCCGCGAGGCCGAGACGGTCGTCGTGAGCCCGGCGTTCGCGGACGGCGCCTTCGGGGACGCGAGTCTGGTGCGTGCCGCGCCGGCGCCCGCCGACCTGGCCGACTGGGTCGAACGCGTCGACCCCGCACTGGTCGTCGCGGCGACGGACGACCCAGAGATCAACGACGCCGCGGCGGCGGCCGCCCGCGACCACGGCGCACTGTGCAACCGTGCCGACCGATCCGGGAGCCGCGACCCGGACAGCGTCGTCGT
>JAHENP010000129.1 GCA_018609965.1 Haloferacaceae archaeon | reverse complement strand
CCGGCGGTCGGAGACGCCGACGGCCTCGGCGGTCTCGATGTAGTCTTCGGTGATGATCTCCAACACGGCCGTCCGGGAGAGCCGGAGCTCGTTCCCCATCGACGCGGAGCCGAGGACGAACGACGCCGGCAACACCTGTTTCGTCGCCGTCAGGAACCCCTCGGGCGTGTGGAGCGCAGACAGGTCCGGCGCGCCGACCAGCCGGGTCTCGACGAGGAACGTCTGCCACCCACCGCCGGGGAGGAACTCGTTGGACAACGACAGCCCCGCCAAGAGGACGACCGCTAGCCAGAAGTTCGGGGTCGCTCGCCAGACGATCCCGCCGATGGAGGCGGCGTAGTCCCGGCGCGTGTTGGGGTGGAGTCCGGCGTAGATCCCCAGCGGAATCCCGAGGAAGATCGGGATGAGGACGGCCCACGCCCCCAGCCACAGCGTCCGCGGGCCGAACGCCGCCAGCAACGCCACGGTGTCCTGGCCGGGGTAGACGACCCACGACTGACCCAGATCGAAGGTGATCAGATTCAGCATGTACTCCGAGTACTGCTCCAACAACGGGTCGTTCAACCCCAGCCGTTCGTTGATCCGGGCGAGCCGTTCGCGAGCCTCGGCGCTGTTGACCGGACCGACGATGGCAGCCGCGGGGTTGAGCGGCCCCAGTCGGACGATGGCGAACGTGGCGGTCGTCCCCAGCCACACCACCGGGATCGACAAGCCGAGCCGTCGCAACAGGTACGTGAGTCGGTTCACAGCCTACAACGACACGTCGTCGTACAGTCGGTCGTGGAACCCGGTCGGGTGGATCGGCACGTCCACGTCGTCGTACCAGAACTGCTGGCCCCGGGGGTGGTAGTTCGTGAGGTAGATGGCGTCCTCCCAGATCGCCTCCTCCATCTCCACGAACGCCTCCGCACGGGCCTCCTCTGCGTCCGCGCCGGGACCCAGATTCGACTGGATCGTCTCCCAGGCCGTCGCCGCGCGCTCGGAGGCATCCGAGGGGTCCTCCCGCCACCGCACGAGGTTCCCCTCGTAGGGGCGCCCGAACTTCAGCATGTCCGCCGGCGACGGGTACTCCAACCCGTTGCCCAGCGTGTACATGTCGAGATTCCCGCTGATCGCCTCGTCGATGATCGTCCCGAACGGCGCCGTCTCGACGGTCAACTCCAGGTTGATCGCGGACGCCTTCGTCCGGATCAGGTCTGCGATCCGGGCGTACGCGTCCGGGTTCCGGTCGTTGTAGACGGTCAGTGTCAACTCTGCGGGGTTGTCCGACGTGTAGCCCGCCTCCTCCATCAGGCTCCGGGCCTCGTCAACCCGCGCCTCGCGGTAGCCGTACGGGAAGTTCTCTTCTGCGTGCTGGTCGTACGCCTCCTTCCCGCCGGGGTACACCGACGGCGGCGCCTGGTGGTACGCCGGCTCGCCGACCCCCTTGAACCCCTGATCGACGAAGTTCTCCTGGTTGACGGCGTAGTTGAGCGCCCGCCGCACCGGCCGCTCGACACGCGAACAGTCGAAGATGAAGTACGCCGTGTACGCCTCGTCCCACGTGGAGTAGTTGACCGTCTCCCCGTTCGACAACGGGCCGTAGCTGCCCACCTCCTGGCCCAGACTCAGGGTCTCGTCGATCGACACCTTCGACGGGTCGAACCGGGAGTTGGGCAGTTGGAACACGTCGACGTTCCGTTCGGCCGCTCGCCGGTAGCGGGTGTCGGCGTTCTGCACGACCTGGAGTTCGATCCGGTCTGGACCGGGCGCCTCGCCGTGGTAGTCGTCGGCCGCCACGAGCGACACCCGCGTTCCGGTGTCGACGGTGTCGATCTGGTACGGGCCGGTGCCGACCGGCGCCTGCGAGGAGAACTCCGCGTACTCCATCTCCCCGTCGTAGCCTGCGATGTCGCCGACGATCCCCTCCGGGATCGGGCTCAAGGAACCGTACGCGAACCAGAACAACGCGTCGAAGAACGGCGACTCCAGTGTCGCCTCCAGCGTGTAGTCGTCGACGGCCTCCACTTGGAGCGTGCCGGGTTCGTACACCTCCTGTTCTTCCCCGTCGACGGTCTCGGTCGTCGTCTCGTGGGCGATCTGGAACCCGCCTTCGAGGATCACCGGCGACTCCTGACTGTTGTCGGAGGCCGCCAGCCGCTCCCACGAGTAGACGATATCCTGGGCCGTCAGCTCTGTCCCGTCGTGGAACGTCACGTCCTCGCGCAGGCTGAACGTGTACGTCCGACCGTCCGCGGAGAGTTCGTAGTCCGTCGCCAACTGCGCTTCCGGCGCCAGCCCCGTCACGTCGCCGCCGCGTGGCAACGCCATCAGCTCCGAGAAGACGTGATCGGAGACGCGCTGGGAGCCGTCACCCTTGATCTGCACCGGATCGAAGTTCGACGCCTCCGGAATCGACAGAGAGAGCGTCCCGTCCCCGCTCGCCTCGGTGGTCTCGTCGCTCTCGCCGCTACCGCCTGCCTCCGTCGCGGTCGGCGTCCCCTCGTCGCCGCCCGCCTCGGTCGCCGTGCTGTCCGTCTGTCCGCTACATCCGGCGAGGGCCGCTGTCGCTGCGACCCCTGTCGCCGTCAGAAACCCACGCCGCGTCCGCCCGGTCTGTGACTCGTCGGACACACTCGTTCGCTCGGTCTTCGACTGTTTAACGCGGCTGGAACCGGCCAGAAGCGTCTCCGTGCGTGGATTTACACCAGCGGTTGGAGCGGAGTGTTAAACGCTGTGCCGAACTACGGAGTGGTACGTAGTCTCGGGGTGATCTTTTCGTACTCTACTATTTAGTTCTGTGTCATGTCCGCCGTCACAGGTCGACGGCGCTCGCGACGTAGTCGAAGGAGTCGTTGCGCTCGCGGGCGAGGTCGTAGTCGTAGTCGTTGAGTATTTTCTCGACGAACAACTCCTTCCGACTGAACGTCGCTCGCTCGAACACATCGTCGAACTCGTCTTTGCCAACGTGATCTGTCGTTCTCGGAACAGGGACTTCTCCCTCGGTAGCGACCGCGTCAGACACGCCTGCGAGGAGCCACCCCTCGATTGCGTCGACAGCGACGAGTACGTCGAACGGGTCAAGAATGTCGTACCGATCCTGTTCGTGTGCCTCCCGGTCGTCACAGTCCTGACAGTTACCGCGTTCCGGCTCCCCTCTGTCGAGATCGGTGACGTAGTAGTGCTCTCGGCAGGCACCAGCGAACGCCCTGACGAGACTGTTCACGTCCGAGGTGCTCTTCTGTGAGTACTTCACGATGTCCGGCTTCCCGGCGATTTGCGGCTTCAACACTGCTTCGACGAACCGCTTGTCGTCGGGGCCCTCGACGAGGAACACTATATCGTCCATCCGTCACTCCCCCAGCAGATTCTCCGTATACATGTCGTCCATCCGAACCCCCTCGTCGAGGAACCGCTGAACACGCTCGTTCTCCGCGGGCTGTTCGACCTGCGTGAATCCGTCGTCGTCGCGCGAGACGAGCCGAATACTCTCCAACGGCGCGTACTTCACCACTTCGACATTGTGCGTCGTGAGGAAGATCTGCTTGTCCGTGTTCTCGGCGGCGTCTTTCACCTTCAGCATCAGATTCGCGATCAGTGACGGGTGGATGTTGCGCCCCGGCTCCTCGATGAAGATCTTCTCGTGGTCGCTGAAGTACAGGAGGTAGATCAGTGCGAGCACGCGGAGGGTCCCGTCCGAGAGCATCTCTGCGGGGATGTACTGGTCCTGTCCGGGTTCGAACTCTTCGAGAATCTCGAGGAACAACGACTGGTCGGGCATCGCCTCGACTTTCGTATCTGAGACGAACGGCAACACGTCCGAGACGAGACTGAGGAACTTCTGTTTCTGGTCGTCGTCTTCGAGGAGTTTCTTGATGACGAGTGCGAGGTTGGAGCCGTCCGGCTGGAGGTCTGTTCTGCCTTTGAGTGTCGACTCACTAGTGATCTCTTTCGGTCTGATGTCGAAGGTTGCACCGAACTCTGGAGCCTCGAAGACGATGCTCTCTGCAATCCAACCTGAGCCATCTTCAAAATTTTCGTAGAACTTCCGACTGAGGTTTTCATTCCCGAAAAAGTCAGTGAGCGTATGTGGCCTTTCGAACAGGTTGCTCGTCACCTCTGCACTGCGGGCTGACTTCTGGCCTCCGCCTGATCCAATTTGATGACCCACCACCGCTTTTGTGTAGTCGTCTCGTACCACACCGTAGGCTTCTCTATCAAAGTTCAGTTCAATGCTAACATTTCTGTCTTCAGTTCGACTCTCCCACGTTTCACCGTCCGCCGTTTCTTCCCTACAGAAATTTTCATCAGGCGAAAAGTCAATTTCGATTAACAATCTCTTTTCGGTCTGTATACGCTTGTTTTGTAGATATTCAACACCGCCCTGTAACTGAACAGCATCTGCCAGCCCCTCATTTTTCCCGTCCCGCAGAAACTGAAACACCTCGAACAGATTCGACTTCCCGGCCGCGTTCCGCCCAACGAACACGTTCAGGTCCGAAAACTCCACATCGACCTCTCGGATGCTCTTGAAGTTCTCGACGTGGAGGCTCTCAACGTTCACACGTCACAGTGACTCGCCACGGTACAAGAATCTTCAGTTGCAACGAGCCACCGACAGTCTCTCAGAACTTCTCGTGAATGTCCTGTCGGAACAGATCCAACTCCGCAACCGTCCCCGGCGACTCCTGGCGCACACAGGTGTAGATCGACTCCGCAACGTCCTCAGCAGACACCACCTCGCTGGAGTCTAGCCGCTCGGCGTTCGTCTCCCCGCGCGTGTCGCGGCCGAACGACGTATCCACACCGGAGGGGTTGACCAACGACACCGCGACGCCCGCCTGACCGGCGCGGCCCGCGACAGAGTGGGCGAACCCGCGGAGCCACCACTTCGAGGCGGCGTACACCGGCGTCTTCGTGCTGGGGTACTTCCCGAGGTAGCTCCCGACGAAGACGAGACTCCCCTCGGTCTCCCGGAGCGCGGGGAGTGCCGCCCGCGCGGTGTAGAACGCGCCGTGGACGTTCGTTCCCGTGACCGTGTCGTACGTCTCCAGTGAGAGCTCCTCCAACGGGACGTTCCGTGGTTCGCCGACGCCGGCGTTGACCACGGCGGCGTCCACCCGTTCGTAGCGTTCGCGGGCCGCCTCCACGAGCGCCTGTACCGCGTCGGGGTCGGTCACGTCCGTCGGCACCGCGTGTGTCTCGACGCCGTACTCCGTCGCGATCTCGTCGGCGACGGTCAACAGCTCTCCGGCCGTCCGAGCGGCCAAGACGACGGTGTAGCCCGCGTCCGCGAGCCGCCGGGCCGTCGCGGCACCGATCCCGCGGCTCGCGCCCGTGATCACCGCGACCGGCGCGTCCGTGTCGGTGTCGCTGCCGACGCTCGTCTCGTCCGTGTCGGTGTGTCCTGTCACAGCGGTTCCTCGGTCGTCGGGAAACTGACGCTTGCGGTCTGTGGCGGTCGGTCACTGCCCGCCTCCGTCCCGATCCGGCAGGGTGATCGTGACGACGTTGCCGCCGTCGGCTCGCTGTGCGAACCGCAAGTCGCCGCCGAGTCGCCGGACGGCCAACGCGACGAACCACAGCCCCAGCCCGCTCCCGTGTCGGAGCGGCTCCTCCCCCTCGACGAGAATCTCGCGTTCGCGCGCCGGAATCGCCGGCTCGCCGTCCCGCACCGCGATCTCCGTCTGTCCGTCCGCGTCGACCACCACCTCGACTGTCGGCCGCGCGGCCGTCGCGTGTGTCAATCCGTTGTCGACGAGTTCCACGAGCGCCGCTCGGAGGAGTTCCGGATCGGTCTCGGCGGTGCCGCTCGTCCGTGTCGTGACCGTCACCTGCGTGGCACTCGTGTCGGCCGCCGCCGTCTGGTCGCTCTCCCGGACGGTGTCGCCGCCGTCGGCCTTTCGCGCGGTGTCGCCCGGTTCACACGCGGCCGCGACGCGCTCGGCGACGGCACTGGGGTCAACCGACTCCCGGCTGGGCTGGCCGGCGAACAGTCGTTCCATCTCCGCGACGGTCTCGCCCGTGTCGGCTAGCTTCCTCGCCAGATCGTGGAGCCGCCGCCGGGCCGCGTCGTCGTCCGGCGCTGTCGCGAGCCGCTCGGCGAACGCGCGCGTCGCATCCAGATCGTTCCGGAGGTTGTGTCTGAGCACCCGCCCGAGCACGTCTAACCGACGTTTGTCGGTCAGTCGTTCCGTCACGTCGCGAAAGAGGTAGATTCGTCCGACCGACTCGCCGCCGTCGTCGGTGACACGGTCTGCCGAGACGACGAACGTGCGGCGGCCGTCCGTGGTCTCGATGGTGAGCGTCTCTCGCCCCGCGCCGTCCGGCTCCGGAAGTGTGGCGTCGAACACCGACTCGACGGAGCGCCCGAACGCCGTCGGCTCCACCCCGAACGCGTCGCGGGCGGCCGCGTTGGCGTCCGCGAGTCGGCCCTCGCGGTCCGTCACCACCGCCGCCTCCCGCATCGACTCTAACAGTCGTTCGCGAGCGAGTCGGTCTGCACCGGGCGCCCGTCGCAGTGCGCCGTCGGCGACCGCGACACAGATCCCGCCAACGGCGATCACGGCGACAACCGTCCGGACGACCGACAGGGTTGGCCCGGAGCCACTCGTCGGGAGTGCGGCTCCCAGCGACGCGGTGACTGCCGCGCCGAAGACGAGCAGTCCGGCCGTCTGGCGTGCCGGCAGGTCGCCGGCGGCACCGGCTCTGACGAGCAACAGTTCGGCGTAGACGGCAGTGGCAACCAACAGCAGCCACCCGAGTTCGAGGAACCACGACCACCGTTCCGTCACCGTCCAGAGAACGGCCGGGAGCTGCCACGCGACGGCGACGACTGCCGCAACCGCCGCGAGCCCGGTTCCGAACTGCGGCCCCCGGCCAGTGTACGCGGCCGCGAACGCGAGCCAGAACGATGGCACCGTCCGCCACGAGAACACCGCGTGCAGACTCACCGCGGCCCCGGCTGACCACAGCTGTGTCACGGCAGCGGCCGCCGGGAACAACGCCGCGGCGAGCATAACGACTCCCAGCGCGACAGCACCCGGCACCGATTGACGCCACAGCGTCCACACGCCGACGGCGAGGAGGGTGCCCGCGGCGGCCAGGTCGACCGCCACCGTCGGTGTCACCACGCTCTCCCCTCGGGCTGTTGCGGTGGGACGGCGATCGTTCCGCCCTCCACCGGAACGGTGACCACGACACGCCAGGCTGTCTCGGAGCTTGCCACGCCGCTGTCGGGAACCGCGTCGTTGTCGGAGACCGCGTCGTTGTTGGGGACTGTGCTGGTGTCGGGGACCGCACCGCCTGGCACAGCAGTTTCGACCGTCCCGCCGAGTGTGTCCGCGACGATCCGGGCGAGCGTGACCGCCGCCAGGCCGGCCGTGTGGTCGGTCGGAGGGTCGCCACTGACTGTGATCGACACCTCGTCGTCTGTTGTGTTCGTCTCCACAGTCGTCTCGGTGTCAGCCTCACACAGCGTCCCGACTGTCGCCTGGACGAGCGGCGCGTCCGTTCCAGCAACGGTCGTATCGGTCGTACTGTTCACGCTCGTCTCGTCGTCCACAGCGTCGTGGAGTAGCTCGTCGAGCCGCACGCGGTCGTTCGTCTCACTGTCGTCCAACGCCCGTTCCAGTTCGCGAACCTCGTTCACGACTGTCGTGAGTGCCGTCGCCGTGGTTCGAGGGTCGGTTCCTGACCGGTCGGTCGGCGGCACGACAGCCGACGAGCCGTCGACAGCCGGCTCCGGCGAACCGTCTGACACTCCTCGGGGCGG
>JAHENP010000128.1 GCA_018609965.1 Haloferacaceae archaeon | reverse complement strand
ACTGATGATCCCGCTCCCGAAGACGAGATACTCCCCGGGGTCGTTGCGCGACTCCACGAGATCCTGTATCGCCAACTGTGCCGTCTCCAACTCGTCGGAGGCGGCACCCGGCGCGCCGCTCTCCGTGTCCGAGTTCTGGGTGACGAAGATTGTCGTCGCGGTCGCCTCCGTCGACCCCGGATCGTAGCTCGACGGGAGGAACGCGAACGCACCGCTCCCGCCGTCACCGTCGTCGCTCAACAGGACGCCGAGCGTCTCGTCGATCTCCGTCTCGTTCATCGACTCCAGCTTGGCGCGCTGTTCGTCGAGGCTGGCGTCGGAGGCGTTCTCCAACGCCGCCTGTTCCGTCTCTAGCTCGTCGGCGAGTGACTCCAGCCGCTCTGCGTCCGCCTCCAACTCCTCGCCGCGTTCCTCCAACGCCGCGCCCCGTTCCCGGAGCTGTTCGCCGCGTTGCTGGAGTTCTGCGCTGCGTTGCTCGACGGCGGCAAAGTCGTCACGGAGCACACCCTGTGTGCCGAGTTCGAACGCCGCCTGCGCGGCCGTCTCGTTGGGTGCGTTCCGTAGTTGGGTCGCCGCGTCGCTGTAGATCCCGAGATCCGTCTCGTTCAACGCGACCGGCGTGTCGTTGTTCACGCGGTCGAACGTCGCCTGCACGCTCGCGTTCGAATTTTCACGCAGCGTCGTCAACCCGACACGGAGCCGTTCTGTGGTGGCGTTCAGCTCGTCCGTCCGGTTCTGGAGTGCCCGTTGGTCCACCGCCAACTGGGCCTGTTGTTGCTCCAACGCCGTCCGGTTCTCCTCTAGTGCCGCCTGCCGTTGTTGGACGGACTGGTTGAGCGTCTGCAGTTCGGTTGCCGTCGCCTGAACGTCAGCGGCGGCGTCACGCTGGAGTGCCGCCGTCGCGACCACGTTCGCGATCCCGGCTGTCGGCCTGTCGCCGCTCAGACTCTCGTCGACCGTCTCGTTGTCGCGGAACGATTGTTGTAACGCCAGTTGTGCCCGGAGTGAGTCCCCATCGAGCACGTTCCCGTCCGCCTCCCTGACGATCACCTGTGCCGTCGTCGTGTTCTGGTCACCCGAGAAGTTCCCCTCGATGTAGTCGAGCTTGTCGGCCTCGACGGAGTCCGTCTGGAACTGGTCCAACGACGACTCCTGGCTCACTTCGCTGGCGCCGACACCGATCCCCGCGGTGAGCACCAACATCACCACGATTGCGATCCGACTGTGGTCCGTCACCTGCCCGACGAGCCGTTCGAAGAGACTCACGGTTGCCCCCGCTGACTGGCTGCTACGTCGCTCACGTTTGTTACCACTCTCCTACTAACACCCAGCGCACTTGAATGGCGCGGGAGCTGTTCCGGGGCAGACGACCGACTGGCGGTCGGCCGCTCCACGGGATTTTAATCCGCGTAGACCCCAGCGTGTGGTGTGAACGGCAACAGCTTCGGGCGGCTCTTCCAGGTGACGACGTACGGCGAGAGCCACGGGGACGCGATGGGGTGTACGGTGTCCGGCGTGCCGGCGGGGGTCGAGCTGTCGGAAGACGACGTACAACGGGAACTCGACCGGCGGAAACCCGGCCAGTCGATGATCACCACCAGCCGGGGGGAGCCGGACAAGGTGACGATCAACTCCGGGCTTCAGGACGGCTACACCACGGGAACGCCGGTCGGGATGGTCGTCCAGAACAAAGATGCCCGGTCGGGTAAGTACGAGCCGTTCGTCACCGCCCCCCGGCCGTCACACGGTGACTACACCTACTCTGCGAAGTTCGGCACCCGCAACTGGGGCGGCGGCGGGCGTTCGTCGGCTCGGGAGACGGTCAACTGGGTCGCCGCGGGTGCGATTGCACAGCAGGTGCTCGACGCGAGCGAGCTGGACGTGCAGGTGAAAGCCCACGTCAACCAGGTCGGCGACATCGAGGCACCGCCGATCACCTTCGAGGAGATGGTGGAACACACCGAGGAGAACGAAGTGCGGTGTGGCCACCCGGAGACGGCCGAGCGGATGCGGGAGGCAATCGACGAGTACCAGACGGAGGGTGACTCCATCGGCGGGTCGGTGTACTTCGAGTGTCGGGGGGTCCCGCGAGGGTTGGGGGCGCCGCGGTTCGACTCCTTCCCGGCGCGACTCGGGCGGCTGATGTTCGCGGTTCCGGCGACGACTGCGTTCCAGTTTGGCGCCGGCCGCGACGCCCGACTCATGCGCGGCTCCGAACGCAACGAGGACTGGGCGTTCCACGACGGCGAGGGGCCGACGGTCGCCGACGAGGGGGACCCGGTGCCGGAGGGGAACGACCACGGCGGGCTCCAGGGCGGGATCACCACCGGCGAACCGATCTACGGCGAGGCGACCTGGCACGCGCCGACCTCGATCCCGAAAGAACAGACCACCGCCGACTGGGAAACTGACGAACAGAAGGACGTGCAGGTCGTCGGCCGCCACGACCCGGTGTTGATGCCGCGTGCGGTGCCGGTCGTGGAGGCGGTGTTGTGGTGTACGATCCTCGACTTCGCGATGTTGGACGGGCGTGTCAACCCCGACCGAATCGACGACCGACCGGGTGAGTACGACACGGAGTACCACCCGTCGAGTCCGCGCAACGAGTGACTGGGCAATCTGGCGTGTGGTCGGAGCCGTCGGCATCGGAGACGATACGGGCAGCGAAGAAACAGAGCCGACGCATCTATCCTACAGACCGGTGTACGTCAGGGTGTGCCGACGCTTCGAATCACGGGGGGACGCGTCGTCCAACCAGACCACACCGTCGAGCGCGCGGACGTACTGATCGACCAGGACGCCGGAACGATCCTCGAGGTGGGGGACACCGACCGCGGTGACGACACGCTCGACGCCGACGACGGGCTGGTGATTCCAGGGTTGGTGAACGCCCACACCCACGTAGCGATGACGCTGCTGCGGGGGTTCGTCGAGGACCAGCCGCTCGAACAGTGGTTGGAGGAGACCGTCTGGCCCGTCGAGGCGGCGCTCGAACCCGCCGACGTGCGGGCCGGCGCGCGGCTGGGCGTCGCCGAGATGATCCGAGCGGGGATCACTGCCTTCTCCGACATGTACTTCGAAGTGTCCGAGACCGCGACCGTCGTCGAGCAGGCGGGGGTTCGGGCGACGCTGGGCCACACCGCGATCAGCGTCGGCAAGGAGTCCGCGGCGGCACACGCGGACATGGAACGGAGCCTCGCGGTCGCTCGCGAGGTTGACGGCGCAGCCGACGGCCGCATCCGGGCGACGGTCCAGCCACACAATCCGGCGACGGTCGACACCGACGTGTTGGAGACGCACGTCCCGACCGCCCGCGAGGCCGACCTGCCGCTTCACTACCACACCAACGAGTCGACCCGTGAGGTGTCGGACGTGATCGAGGCGACCGGTCGCCGGCCGATCGTCTACGCCGACGAGTTGGGGATGCTCCAGCCCGGCGACACCCTCGCACACTGTGTCGATGTCGACGAACGGGAGATCGAGCTGTTGGCCGACCGCGGGGTGACGGTCGTCCACAACCCGGCGGCGAACATGAAGACCGCCAGCGGGATCGCACCGGTCGCCAAGCTCCGCGAGGCGGGTGTGCCGGTCGCGCTCGGGACGGACGGCCCGGCGTCGAACAACGATCTGGACCTGTTCGACGAGATGTGCGACGCCGCGATGGTGGCGAAACTGGCGACCGGCAACGCAGCAGCGCTGCCCGCTCGGGCGGTGTTCGAGATGGCGACCGTCGAGGGAGCGCGGGCACTGGGGATCGACAGCGGCCGAGTCGGGGCCGGCGCGAACGCGGACTTAGCGGTCGTCGACACGAGCGAGCCGAAGTTCGGTCCCGGCCACAGCCCGCTCACCAGTCTCGTCTACACGGCCGACGGGAGCGACGTGCGACACACCATCTGTGACGGGCAGGTGCTGATGCGCGACCGGACGCTGACGACGATCGATCTCGACCGGGCACGACGCGACGCCGAACAACAGGCGCGCCGGCTGTTCGACCGGGCTGGGGTGGCCGACACGGAGCCGACGACGACCGTCGAGTGACCGCCCGGAGCGCTGAGGGAGTCGACTACTGCCGACTCACATGTCGAGGACAGGCGTGTCTTGTGTCGCGCGAACGACGAACACGTCTGCCGCGGTCGCCAGCGACGGGACGTAGACGCTTGTGTTCAGCTCTTTTCGTGCCTCTGTCACCACCTCCCCGACGGGGAGGTAGGCGGTCTTCACCGGGACGCCGCCCTCGTTTTTGAACCGGACGGCAACCTCCGCCTTCGCGGAGTCGCCTTTGTTGTGGACGGTCGCCTTGATCCGGGCCTGCTCCGTCTGGAGCTCCGCGATCGGGGTCTGGACGCCGTCGGTGTAGAAGGCGTGTTCCGTCACGACCATGTTGTCGACCGGGTCGGCCTTGATGTACGCGAACAGTTGGTCGCCCATCTCGTCGACCATCTCCTCGGTCTCCTCGTCGGTCACCAACGCCGCGATCGGGTTGAGCGCCGCACGGAGACTGCCGGCGACAACCTTCCGGTTCTGGCTCGACGACTTGAGCTTCTCGTACTCCGTGAGGAACGCGTCCATCTGGTCGGGGAGATCGCCGTCGAAGTGATCCCGGAGCTGTCGGATCTCGTCATCGAAGTTGATCTGTTTCGGGAGCGGCTTGTTCGGCCGTTTGCGGACGCTCTCCAACTGCGCCGGCTCGCTGGACTCCACTTCGTCGGGCACGCCGACCTTCGCCTCGTCGCCAAAGTACCCCAGCAGGTCCAACACCATCCCGACGATCAGCGTGATGACGGTGACACCCAGGACGATCCCGGCGAAGTACTGGTTGATCGGCTCCGGAAACGCGAACACGAAGATTGCGATGAACACTGCGGTCACGCCGCCGGCGGTGAGCAGGAACGCCGCGAGGTTCGGCCCGGACTCCGGTGTCGGCTCCGGCTCGACCGGTTCGGGGTCCACGTCGCCGCCGCTGGTGTCCCGCGTGCCGCGGGTTGCGCCGCCACCGTCCGTCCGCGCCGTGTCGTCTGTCGATCCAGACATCTACTGTGCCGCCCCCGAACGGAGGTCGGTCGCGGCGTCGACGACCATCGACAGGAGATGCGAGAACCACAGCCCGACCGTGATCCCGAAGGCAACGCCCGCGCCGAGAATCTTCACTCGCTGTGGCAACGGTGCGAACGCGAGTGCGCCCGTCGCCGCCCCGAAGACGACCATCAACAGGTACTGTACCTTGGTCAGGTAGTCCGCTCGGCGAATCTGGTCGATCACACCCGGAGTGTAACGAGCGAACGCTATAAACGGTGCCCTCTCGGTCGCGGCGGGTGTGGAGCCGCATACGACGGGTGGAGTTGGAGCGTGGACTGCACCGCGTCACGGGCGCCGACAAGTGTATCCTGCCGACTCTCCAGAACTCGTGTCTCCCGGAGTCGCTTGATAGCGGTCTCGTAGCGGCCGATTGTCTGGTCGTGCCGCTCTGCGTCCGTCGCGCCGCTGTGTTTTTCTAGCGGAGAACCGTTCGGACTCGTGTCGTGAGCCGCCTCTCAACTCTGTCGGGTCGGTCTGTCCGAAGTAATACTTTTCAGCGATTACGACCGACACACCACCGAGATGCCACGGGTGACGACCGAGGGAGCGGTGACGATTCCAGCGGAGATTCGGGAGGAGTTGGGAATCGCGCCGGGCGGCGAGGTGACGTTCACACAGACGGAGACGGGGTACGTCGTCGAGAAGCGTGCGCCGACGACCGCGGACGGTGCCGACCCGTTCGAACGGTACCGCGGGGTTGCTGACGGAACCACCGAGGAGACGATGCGCCGGCTCCGCGGAGCGTATCCACGCAGTGGTGACGCGGATGACGAGACGGCGGAGGAACGGCCGTGACCACAGTCGCTGTGGACACGAACGTTCTGTTGTCGATACTGTACGACGACACACACGGTGACGACGCCGAGACGGCAGTCCGAGCGGGGTACCGTCGTGGACGACTCGTCGTGACTGGTGTCATGTACGCCGAGCTCGCGGCCGCGGCGGTGTTCGACAACCGGAGTGAACTCGACCGGTTTCTCGAAGACACGAGTATCGCCGTCGTCACCGCGTCACCGGAAGCACGGTACCACGCCGGCGAGGCGTTCGACACGTACACCGACCGTCGTCCAGACGGGTTACAGTGTCAAGCGTGTGGGACCGAACAGACGGCGACCTGCGAACACTGCGGGCGTGACCTCACGCCACGGCAACACGTCGCGGCCGATTTCCTGATCGGTGGGCACGCGGCCGTCGACGCCGACGAACTGCTCAGCTTCGACCACGGACTCTACGAGTCGTACTTTCCGGATCTCCGCGTTCGGCCGTGAGTCGCTTCTCGACATCCTCCACGGAACAACCACGAGGGAAAAACCGAGAGAACCGAACGCTGTGGATGGGTCGCGGCGACCCACCCACACCCGGCGAGTCGCCTGACTACTCCGCGCCGTACTCGCTGTCGGTGTCGACGGCGAGGAGGATGAGGTTGCTCAACACCGCAAGCGCCTCCTCGCGTTCGGCGGTGGTGATGATGTACTCCTCGGTGGGGAGGCTGACATCGTACTGCCGGTCGACTGGGAGGTCGTTCTCGGTGCCGACGGTCTTGGCCTCGCGCACGTCGTTAATCGCCTCGGCGGCGACCGCGGTGAGCACGAGCAGGTCGTCAGTCGACACTGGCTCGTCGTCGACGAGCGCTGACTGCACCGTATCGCAGGCACCGACGAGTGCGTCCTGCCGGCTCTCGGGGATCGTCGTCTCCCGGAGGCGCTCGATGGCGGCCTCGTAGCTGCCGACTGTTCGGTCGCGTCGTTCTGCGTCCGTCGCGCCGCCACGTTTTTGTGGCGGAGAATCCTTCGAACTCATGTCGTGAGTCGCCTCACGACACGGGGGAGGTAAGGGACCCAAGCCCTTGCCGCCTCTCGCGACGTTCCTCTCCCGTGCCGTACGCCTCCGCAGTCACGCCAGCAACTTAGTAGTATCGGTAATCCTAGCATAAGTTGAGCACTCGTGTTATCGGACCAGAGTCGTCTGGTGTGCAGGATCACATCGTGGCCAAGACCAGTCTGTGGGTGAACTCGCAGAGTCGCGTCCCGATGGGCGTGAGTGTCGAGGCGACCGGGTAGCGGATCGTATCGGAGCATAATTCAATCGCAAGCGAGACAATCCCGAGCGGTCGAACACCGAGACGTGCCCCCCGCTTGGAGTCTTGCCTGGGTCGTCGCCGTCTACGTGATCGTTTCGTGATGGGTGTACATTGACGCGAACGCCCGTGGGTCGTCCGTCCCCGCGCTGTGGGCAGTCTCGTTTCTCCCGGTGGTGTTCGTGCAGGTGTGGTACATGGGTGCCTACCGCCGACGGAACGAGCGAGTCCGACCGCGGACGAGCGGCGAACGATGGAGTGCGGTCGCCGCGCTCGCTGCCGTCCTCTCGGCGTTGTTCGCCGGGATTGTCACTCCACCCGACCCCGTGAGCCAGTTGGTGTACTGGGTTCCGTCGTTCGTTTTTGCTGTTCCCGTCTCGTACGTGCTCTACGGGCAACTGATCGACACAGAGTGAGCCGACGACACTGCCACACCACTCCGTATGAACAGTTCTCACGACGTTTCGTTCTACGAGATCCGAAGTCGGTCGCGGCTCTCGGTTGGCCCGTGCAGTCGACACAGGCCACCTTCCGGACGGACAGCGCCCACGAGCGAGCGTTCTGCGCGGCGTATCTCCCGGAGGCGTGGGACCACGACGGCGTCGACAGTGCCTGGTTCTGGCGGTTCGGCGACGTGGTCGGCCACGACCGGGTCGCAGACAGTTATACCGCCGCCGCTCCAGGGTCGGAGCGTGGACTCACTCGATCCGAATCTCGACGGACGGACGGCGCTGGTGACGGGGTCGGCCGTGCGCGTCGGCAGAGAGGTACTGCTCAGACTGGCCGCGGCGGGCGCGGACGTGGCGGTTCACCACCGCACGAGCGAGACCGCCGCCGAGGAGACCGCCGCCGACGCCCGCGAGCACGGGGTGGAGGCGACGGTCGTCTCGGGTGACGTGACGGACCCCGATGCGGTCGACACGTTGGTGAGCGACTGCGAAGAAACACTGGGCGGCGTGGACGTGTTGGTCAACGCCGTCGGCCCGTTGCCGGGCGGACGGTGGGACGAAATCGGCTTCGAGGCGTGGCAGGAGACGATTGCCGGCTGTCTGTACGGCACCTACCTCTGTTCACAGCGCGTGCTCCCGGGGATGCGCGACCGCGAGTGGGGACGGATCGTCAACTTCGGCGTTGCCGACGCGCGCGACGACCGACGCGTGCCGGAGAACTTCCCGTACTTCGCGGCCAAGCGGGCGGTGTTGTCGTTCACCCGGACGCTGGCGTACGACACCCAAGACGACGGGATCACCGTCAACGCCGTCTCCCCGTTCGCGGTGGAGAACACGGTCGTCGACGGCGTCGACTACCCTCGTGGGCGGCCGGCGTCGTTCGACGACGTGGCGGCGCCGATCCTGTTTT
>JAHENP010000127.1 GCA_018609965.1 Haloferacaceae archaeon | reverse complement strand
GCGTCGAGCGGTGACGCTCGACGTGTGGGTGTCAGGTACGGCGAGTCACGCGACGTTGTACCCCTTGTCGCGGAGGAAGTCCTCCACGCGGCCGGTGTGGTTCCCCTGGAGTTCGATCGAGTCCTCCTCGACGGTGCCGCCACAGGCGAACTTCGACTTGAGGTCCGACGACAGCGAGTCCATGTCGACGTCGCTCGGATCGAACCCTTCGATGATCGTTACCTCCTTGCCGTACCTGCGCTCGTCGATGCGGACCGTGATCTCCTGCGCCTCCTTGGCAACGTCCTCACAGACGCAGAGTTCGTCGGGCAGTCCACACGTCGAGCATACCTCGGACATTCCGACCCGAACTACTGCGGCAGTGTATTAAATAGTGTCGGGAACTCACGTTCGTGGCTGTCGCTGTCCCCCCGTCTGCGGGGTGTTCACCCCCGAAAGCTGTCACGCGCCCGACTCGTGACGGGAGATCACGGCCGGCTCGCCGGTCCCGAGCGCCGCCGTCGGCGGTGACACCACCGCGTGCCGCGTGCGAGGTTGGTCCCCGCCGGCTCAGGCGAACCGCCGCACGACCGGAATCCGGCTCCGGACGAGTCGGTCGACCGTCGCCACCGTGTCGTCGGCCGTCGCTCGGGAGACACCGTGGCCGTAGTGGGCCCGCTCGTAGGCGTCGGCAACCTCACGGGCGCGTTCGTCGAGCCCCCGACGGACGACGCTGTCGACGTACTGTCGGGGTGTCTCTCCCGGCTCGCGCGGGCGATACTCCCGTTCCGCGACCGCCTCTAGCCGGCGGTACGCCCGTTCGGTCGCGACTGTGGTGTCGTCCGTCGCCGGCTGGTAGGCCGTCCAGAGGAACCGGTAGCCTCTGGCGGTCAGTCCGGCGCGGCGAGCGCCCGCGAGGGCACCCAACAACGCAATCACACCCAACGCGGTGTCGCGTTCGGACGGGAGTCCACCGTCGCCGTCGTCACCGCCAGCGCTGGTGGTCGTCCCGTTTCCGGTCTCGCGGCCGGCGGCGGTGCCGAGCAGTCCGCCGGGCGGGGTCGTCCCCGTGACCGCACGGCCCGGTGACGCGATCGCCCCCGCCTGATTCGGGTCCGAACTGCCGCCGTCGCCGGAGACGGCCGTCGACTCGAACGTCGACTGCGTGGTGTACACCCCCTCCGACGAGCCGGCGGCGTCGACGTTCGAGGCGTCACCCTCGCGTGCCTCTTCCAGTGTCGACTGCTCGGTGTCGGAGCGGTCGGCCGCCGGGGTCGGGTCGAACTGCACCCACCCCACCTCGGGGAAGTACACCTCGACCCAGGCGTGTGAGTCGAGTCCGCGGACGACGTACTCGTCTTCCGCGACGCGCTGGCCGCTCGTGTAGCCGGTGGCGAACCGCGCCGGAAGCCCCTGGGTGCGCAGCATCGTCACCATCGTCGTCGCGTAGTAAGTGCAGTAGCCGGCGTCCATCTCGAACAGGAAGCTGTCGGCGATGTTCCCGTCCGGGTTCTGAACGTCCAACGAGTACTCCTTCGTCGACTCCAGATACCGCTCGATCGCGATGGCGGCGTCGTACGGCGTCTCCGCGCCCGCCTCCTCGATCACCGTCTGTGTCCGCTCGCCGACGCGGTCGGGTGTCGACCCCGGCAGTCCCGTGTAGCGTTGTCTGAGCCCGTCCGGGTAGTCGACGCCCGCCCGCCGCAGTTCTGCGGTGGTGGCGCTGGGCCGCTCGGAGACAACGGTGTACGTCTCGTTTTCTGCGAGTGTCGTCGCCGGCGCGAACCCGCCGTTGCTCGTCACCTGTGTCACCGACCGCGTCTCACCGGAGATCTGGACCGGCGCGTTCGCGGCCGGGATCGCGTCAAACGCCGTCCGGACGGTGTACGACTGTTCAAGCTCGACCGTCTCACCCGGCGGCCCGTCCTGCCGGTCGCGGTACGGGGAGGCGTCGCCCGTCCGGACCCACCCGCCGCCGGTGTACCGGTCGTAGGTGCCGACCCGCCAGTAGGCCGGCTGGTCCGACTCGACGGTGAACCGCACGGACGGGGAGAGGGTGATACTCCCGAGGACGGACACCCGGTCGTTGTTGGAGACGAGACTCGACTCCACCGACGGCGAGCTGCCGGGGACGACCGTGTTGCCGCCGCCGGGGACGACCGTCACAAGCGACGTGACCAACACCATCGTGGTCACGATCACGACCACCGTGTCCCACTGGGCGACCAGTCCGCGCCGGCCGGCGCCGGCCAACCCGGCCAATCCGACGGCGGTCGTCGCGCCGACTGCACCCCCGAGCGCGGCCGCGACGCCGGCGTCGCTGGTCAACACGAAGAACCCGGTCGTCGACGCCGCAACGGTCGCCGCCCAGACGTGTCGGCCGCGGCCGGCGAGGTAGGCGACGACGAACGTCGGCACCGGCGCCAACGACAACGCCCACGTGCCGGCGTTGATCAGCCGGAGGACGGACAGCCCGGAGGACAACGCCAACAGGTCCTGTGCCAGTCGCCCGACAGTGAACAACGCCCGTTGGCTCTCGGGCACCGACGCGACGTACACGCCGAGCGCGGCCGCGAAGCCGACGACAGCCACACCGACCGCGATCCGTTCCCGGAGCCGGGTGGCCGCCACCAGCCCCACTCCGACCGCGATCACGACCTCGGCGACGAGCGGCACCACCCCGCCGACTACATCCGTCACGTGGTAGAACACCGAGAGATACGACAGCGTCGCGAGGACCACACCCAACACGGCCGGGTTCCGGAGGCGATCCGTCGGCGAGTCGTCGTCTGCCGTCTCACCCGGCGGGCGTCCGACGCGACTACTCCCGCTCGCGATCACGTCGGTGCCGCTGGTTGCGCCGCTCACGCGACCACCCCCCGGTCCGGCTCCGGTGCGGTGTGGTCCGTCACGGTCCGGTAGGCCGGCTGTCTGTCCACTGTCAGCTCGTCGAACGTCGTCTGCTCGCCGCCAATCGTGACGGTCGTCTCGCTCGCCTCACCGAAGACGACGATGTCCGCGTCGTCCGTCGACGCCCGGCCGGGGCCGACGAGCGCGAGCCGTTCCAACAGCCGGGTCTGGGTGCCGCGGTCCGGGCCGGCCGCCACGGTGCCGTCCGGGAGGGTCACGTCGACCGGGACACCGTCCTCCAACAACGCCAACGCGAGACTCGCCGTCGCAGACGCCATCCCGTCGGCACCACCGGGGGTCGCGCCGGCCGCCAACGACACCGCCTCCGTCTCCGCCTCGGCGGCAAACTCCTTGACGATCAGGTCGTCGCGCTTGGCGGTCGTCTTCCAGTGTACGTCTCGCAGGGAGTCGCCGTCAGTGTACTCCCGGAGGCGGTCAAACTCCTCGCGTTCCTCGTGGACGCCCGTCTCGTGGAGCGCACGCAGGTCTCGTCGCGCCCACGTCGCAATCGCCCGGGCTTCAGGGTACGCCAACACCGTGTCCGTCCCCGGACAGGAGCGTTCCTCCGCAAGCAACCCGAGCACGTCGCGTGCGGCCACCGTCGCCGGTCCGAGCGCGTGGCGGCCGCGGGCCTGATACGTCACCTCGTAGGTCGCCGGCTCGGCGCCGACGACCACCTCGTGGGTCGTCTCGTCGACCCGGACGCCCTCGGGCGTGGTTTCGGTCACCAGACCGACGAACGGCCGGGGCAACGGCTCCGAACCGGAGCCGGCGGTGCGTTCGACGAACGACAGCTCGACGGTGCCGCCGCGGCCGACGTGGTCGTCGGTCGGCGTCTCCCGCACCGCAGTCGGGGCGTCCGTCCGCGACACCTGGACGTACGCGGCCGCCAACGCCAACACGCCGGGGACGACGACCGCGTTCAACGCCCGCGGGCCGAACAGGACGGCGGAGGCGACCGCCGCGACACAGATCCCGACGACGATGATCCCGCGTCTGGTCAGCCGCACACTACCACCTCCGTGGCGGGGGGAGCCGCCACAGGCACAGATCGGCTCACGGTCACTCGACGGGGACGTTCTCTATGGCGGTCTCGGTCACGTCCGACCCGGTCTCGCTCCCGGTCTGTGGGCGGATTCGGTGGGGGAAGACGGTCCGTGCTTCCCGTTGGATGTCGTCGGGAACGACATAGCCGCGGCCGTTCATCACCGCACGCGCCTGTGCGGCACGGACCAGCGCGATACTCCCGCGGGGGCTGACACCCAACTGTGCGTTCTCGCGGGTGTAGTTCGCCAGGCTCGTCACGTACGACCGGACCGGCTCGGACAGTTCCACGTCACCGACCGTCTGGCGGCCGCGGCGGAGTTCCTCTGTCGTCGCCACCGGCTCCAACGACTCGATCGGGTGGGCGCCCGCAGTGCGCTCCAACATCTCCGTCTCCTCGCCGGCGCCGGGGTAGCCCAAGCGGAGTTTCTTCATGAACCGGTCGATCTCCGCCATCGGCAGTTCGTAGGTGCGGCCTGGCTCCACGTCGTTTTGTGTCGCGATCACCGTGAACGGGTCCCGCAGTTGGCGGGTGTCGCCGTCGACGGTCACCTGTTGTTCCTCCATCGCCTCCAACAACGCAGACTGTGTCTTCGGCGGCGCGCGGTTGATCTCGTCGCCCAACACGACGTTGGCGAACACCGGGCCCGCGCGGAACTCGAACTCCTGAGACTGTTGGTCGAAGACGTTCGTCCCGGTCACGTCCGCGGGCAGGAGATCGGGCGTGAACTGCACCCGTTTGAACTCACAGTCGACCGAACGGGCGATCGACCGCGCGAGCATCGTCTTCCCGACGCCGGGCACGTCCTCCAACAGGAGGTGCCCGCGCGCCAACACCGTCACCAACACGTCCTCGATGGCCTCGTCGTGGCCGACGATCACGTCCGCGACGTTGTCGCTCACCCGTTCGACGAGGCTCGCCGCCTCGTCGACAGGGAGTGCAGTGCGCTCGCTTCCGTCCGTGTCGACGTCGCTGTCACTCATTGTCGGGTCCGCTCACCCCACCGGCTCCGTTGGCCCACGGGTGGAAGTGAGTCACACGGTTACTCTCGTTCTGGAACAACCTAACACTGCCGAACAACGACCCGCTCGCCGGTGGGGAGCGGTTCCTCGCTGCCGCCGCCGCTGTCGGGTTTCTGACCCCTGCTCGTGTATTACCACAGTAGCTATCGAGACACAACTTTTATTCCGTGGGGCGGACAACCCGCGAACCGACACGTCTGCCGGCGGGGGCAGTGTCGGAGGAACCGATGGACGAGACGACACAGTCCGAACGAGAAACGACACCATCCGAGGAGACGACACCATCCGAGGAGACGGCCAGAGCGTCTGGCGAGACCACGACGGGGCCGGGTGACACGGCGAGAGAGCCAGACGGGGCGACCGCCGTCGGGCTGCCGGCGGTGCCGTTGGACGGTGAGCCGCCACTCGGCGGCGCCTCCTCGCTCGACGACGGCGACGCGGCCGCCGCACTGCGTGGTCACGCCGACGGGGTCGCCGCGACCGTTGACCGACTCGCGGCGACGCTGGCGGAGGGTGACGCCGACCCGAGCGAGTTGGCCGCCGCGCGCACGGAGGCGAGTGAACTGCTCGCGTTGCTCCGAGAGATTCGGGTGGACGGGGACGCCCGTCTCTAGATCGGGAACGTCTCCCGGTCTCGCCGTTGGACCGTCTCGGGGTGGATCGTCTCCCCGTCGACGGTCACGGGCTGGCCGTCCGCCAACTTGCCGAACTTCGGCCCCTCCGGCACGTCGAGTGTGCGTGCCGCCGCCGGGTCGAACGTCGCCCGTTCGACGACGACCGACTCCTCCCGGCGTTCGACGGTGTCGTGTGCCCCTCGCAGTCGCTTGACCAGCGCGTCGACCACCGCGTCGTAGGCGGCTGGCGGGCTGTCTTCTGCGGGCGCCGAGCCGTCGCCGTCGGAAACTGGGAACGCGGCGCGGTCGCCGACGCGGTTGCCGTTCTCCTCGGTGACGACCGCGACGGCCCGGTCGAACACCGCCTGTCTGGTCGCCTCCGGGTCGACACGCCGTACGGCCGCGAGCAACTCTGTCGGGAGCGTGACCGACTCGAATTCGGGGTCACAGACCGCGCCAAATCGGAGGCCCTCGGCGACCGGACACAACGCCGACTCACACGCCTCGACGAGCGCGAGCGGGCGGTCGCCGACGGCCCGCACCCACGTCTCCGAGACGACACGCACACCCGCCTCCGCGAGTGCCGCCGCGGCGTCGTCGCCGTCCTGTCCCGCGAGCACGGCAACAGCGTCGGTCGCGGCGACGGCCCGTTCGAGCGTGTCGACGTGGTCTGCCGGGTCGCCCAACTCCGACAGCTGCCACGTCGAGGCGACGTGGCCGACACCCCACGCGGTCTCTCGGAGCACGCGCTCGAACCGCGGGGCGTAGTGGCCGCCGCCGACACCCAACAGGTGTCGCGGCGTCTCACCCACTGCGGCCGTCGCCGGCGCCCCGGTGACGGCGTCTGTGGCGAGCGACCGGATCGCCTGTGCGACTGCGGTCGCGCCCGCGGGGTCGTCCCACGCCGACTCGTCGCTCCCGAGTTCTGCGAAGATCGACGGCACGGACACGTCCGTCGGGCCGTGGTGGGTACACTCCACGGCCACGCCGTAGTCGTCGGGCGCGTACGCGTCGAACGCCGCCACCAGATCCCGTTGCACCCCCGGGGCGGCCGGCGCGAACGACCGGTCTGTGCCGCCGTACTCCGCGTCACCGAAGTTGCCGGTGAAGTGACAGGTCAGGAGTCGCCCGGTGTCACCGGAGTGGCGCGAGGCGAAGACGACGACCCGAGGGTCGGCGTCGAAGGCGGCCGCCGGCCTGTCGATGTCGAGGTGGAGTGACTCGAACGTTCGCAGTTCCAACGGGACGTGGGTGTCCGTGCTCCGGTGGACCGTCCCGCCGCCTGTCGCGGGTGGGCGTGTGTCGTCGTCGTGTGTCTCCCAGTCGCCGTCCGCGAGGAGTCGTTCCGCGATGTGTTCGGACGCGCGGTCGGCCTCGGAGACGACGACCGCGATGGGGCCGTCGGTCACGGTCGATCACCGTCGGTGGCCAGTTGTGACCGGTTCGTCGGGACCGACAGCGGTCGAACAGTCTGCGTGGTCTGCATCGTCACGACCGTGCGGCGGCACCGGTGTATGCGTTGCGTCCGGCGGCCGCGTCGCCGCCACGGGACAGCTACAACAACAACGTCACGTAGAAGCCGTAACACCCCAGGAGGACGACCCCTTCCGGACGACCGACCCGGCCGCGGGCGAGGAACAACGCGGCCGCCAGCCCGGTCGCGCCGATGAGGAACGGGAAGTCCGTCTGGATCATCGCCGCCGGCACCGTCGAGGGGGCGAGTAAGACGAGCACGCCGACGACGGCGAGGATGTTGTAGATGTTCGAGCCGACGACGTTGCCAACGCTGAAGTCGTCCTCGCCGCGGATCGCGGAGACGACGGAGGCCGCAAGCTCCGGCAACGACGTGCCAAGCGCCAACACGGTCAGCCCGACGAGTCTGTCGCCCGCGCCGAGGTAGTACAATGCCGTCCGCCCGCCCTGGATCAGCTGGCGCGCGCCGACGACCAGAAACACCAGCCCGACGAGCACGAACGCCAGATCACGCAGTCGGAAGGGGAGTCGGTCGGTCGCCGCCGCCAGCCCACCGGGGGCGAGACTGGCGATGAGGTCCGTCGACTCGGTGTCGTCTGCGCCGTTCGTATCGTCTGGGTCGTTCGTACCGTCAGTTTCGTCCTCGAGTTCGTCCATCCCCTCGATCACGTCCGACTCCGCCGGGTCACTCCGGGTGAGCAACACCCAACTGAAGACGGCCAGCGCGGCGACGAACACGACCCCCTCCAGCTGGGAGAAGGCGCCGTCGTACCCCATCCCGACGAACAACACCGCCGCGAGGATCATGAACGGGAGGTGCCGGCGGACGGTCTCGTCGTCGACCTCCAACGGGTTGATCAGCGCCGACACGCCGAGCACGAGCCCGATGTTGGCGATGTTCGAGCCGATGATCGTACCGTACCCCAGCGTCTCCCCGAAGTCCAACCCCGAGAGGATCGCGATCGCCAACTCCGGTGCGGTCGTCGCGAACGCGATCACGGTTACACCGACGATAGCGGCCCGCATCCCCACGTCCGTCGCGAACCGCGCGGCACCACGCACCAACGCCTCCGCGCCGACGTACAACAGGAGGAACCCCAGCAGGATCTTCAGTCCGGCCGTGCCGCCCAACGCTCCCGCGAGTGCGTCTACCTGACCGACGACACCCGTCGCATCCACCCCGGCGACGCTTGTCACGTCCACCCCGACGACGCTCGTCGCGTCCACCCCGGCGACGCCCGTCGCGTCTCTCCCGACAACAGTCGTCGCGTCTCCCATACCTCCGTCTGCGACTGTGTGCCCACATAAACAGCCCGATACGTCACGCTCGGGGCTGTCGCTGGTCACAGCCGCCAATTTCGGTGCAAGCGGCCGCCGCCGACACCGCCGCGACTATGTGCCGGGGCGCCCCCGCCTGAGGTATGGACGTGTACGGACTGCTCGGGAGTCCGGTCGAACACTCGTTGTCGCCCGCGATGCACGAAGCGGGCTACGAGGCGGCCGGGATCGACGCGCGGTACGTCACCTGCGAGCCGGAGGGGGGTGCGGCAGGGGTCGCGGCCGCCGCCCAGCTCGACTTCGACGGGCTCAACGTGACGGTGCCGTTCAAACAGGACGTGTTGTCGGCCGTCGAGCCGACCCCGCGAGCGGCACGGGTCGGGGCGGTGAACACGGTCGACTTTTCGACGACACCGCCGACAGGGGCGAACACGGACGTGGCGGGCGTCCGCCGCGCCTTCGACCACGCTGGGGTCTCACTGGACGGCGTGGACGCGGTCGTGGTCGGCGCGGGCGGCGCCGGCCGTGCAGCGACCGCCGCGCTCGCGGAGTCGGCCGCGAGCGTCCACGTCGCCAACCGGACGGTCGAACGCGCCGAGACGCTCGTCGACGAGTTCCGGACGGCGTTCGACGGGGCCCCAGACGGAGGCGACGGCCCGCCGGCGACGCTGTCGGCCGGTGGGCTCGCCGGGCTCACCGACGCCGTGCCCGACGCGGACGTGTTGGTCAACGCCACCAGCGTCGGGATGGAGTCCGACGAGACGCCCGTCGGTGCCGAGTTGCTCCACGCGGATCTCGCGGTGTTGGACGCCGTCTACACGCCGTTGGAGACGCGACTCCTCCGGGAGGCCGCGGCCGCGGGCGCCGAGACGGTCGACGGCGCGTGGATGCTCCTGTTCCAGGGTGTCGAGGCGTTCGAGCTGTGGACGGAACAGGACGCCCCCGTCGACGCGATGAACGAGGCGTTGCGGGCTGGACTGGAGGAGTGACCACCGGCCGTCGGACACCACACAGGAGCTACCAGTCGAAGCCGAGCCGGCCGCTGCTGGGGGCGAGCGGGCTCGCCGGGAGCCGTTCAGGCACCGTCGGGACGTTGAACGCTGCCGGCGCCACGTCGTTTGGCCCCGCTGGGTAGAACAATCCTGCCAGCGCGTGGAGGTGGCGACGACCCACCCCGAGTTCGAACTGGCCGCCGCCGTACAGTGACACGCCCTTGTCGCGAGCCCACGCCAGCGTCTCTAGGAGCGACGCGACGCTCCCGAACCGGGAGGGTTTGATATTGAGCCACGCCGGCTCGAACGGCAACCCGTGAACGTCTGTGAGTGACTCGATCGGCGCGTCCCACGCGATCCGGTCGTGGTGGTCCGCGAGCACCGGCTCCGTCTCCGGGGTGAGCGCAGGATCTTCGATCACTGCCTCGGGGAACGCCTCGATCACGCGCTCGTACAGCTCCGGGTCCGGCTCCTGATCGACAACCGTCCCGTCGTAGTGCCCCTTAAAATCGACAATCCGGACACGGTCGGTCGGTAGCCCGTCGATCACGTCGCCGGTCCAGTCGCTCGTGGGGTCGAGTTTGAACCCCAGTTCCGGCCGGCAGGCGGCGATGGCGTCGACCCGGTCCGTCGTCGGCGGGTCACCGAGTCGGGTGGAGGCGACGAACCGCACCGAGTCGGAGTCGATCCCGAGTGCGGCCGCCAGATCCGTCTCCGCGGCTCGGAGCGCCAGATCCAACGCCGCGCTCTCGAACCCCCACCGCCGGTAGTTGTGACTCGCCGGCCGTTCCGGCCCGCCGGTCGGGAACAGGTCGATCTCCGCCAGCCGTGTCGAGAACCCAGCGAGCGTCCACTCTCCCTCCAGTTCGTCGAACGCGACCGCCTCGGTACTTGTTGCGGGGTCTGCGTACAGTGCGTCGTGGTCTGCGGTGTCGTAGGACACGTCCTCCCCGCGGCCGTGACACCCGTCGCCCCGAAGGTGGATCGTCGTCGTCACGCGTTCGAACCCCGAGGAGGTGTCGCGTGCCCGGCGTTTGAGGCCAACGGAGTCGACGACGAACGGGAGCCGCGCGACGGCGTCGTAGTGGCTCACAGCCCGGACCGTGTGACGCGAGCGACTTATGAGTGGGGGTCGGGCCGGAGTCGTGGCGGTGGGGATTCGGCCGTGTGGACACCGCTAGGGAGCGATCACTGCTCGCCGGAGTCGACGGCTCGGGAGCGCTTCCTTCGCCGGGTCGCGACCACCAACAGCGTCGCGGTGAGCGTCAGCGCGACCGCGCCGGCGGCGGCGATTTCGTGGGCAGGCGAGGGGTGGGTGAAGCCGACGGCGTCCGCGAGCCGCGCCTGTCCCGGGACCAGGGTGTGGTGTGGCGTCCCGACGACCGGGAAGAAGTAGTCGACGAGGTCGTTGAGCGCGTACCAGCCCAGCGCGACCGCGATGGCCCGGCGGGGGAACTCGGTGATCCGGTAGAGCAGAAACGCCTCGGCGGCCATTCCGAGGTGAGAGATCAATAGAAACAGGTACATCGGAAGCGGGGTCGTCGCGAGAAAGCCGTCCGCGAACGCAAGCAGGACGAACGGCGTCCACAGACCGAGCTTCCAACAACCGAAAAACGCCAGCGCCGTCCAGTAGTCGCTGGGGCGGTCGAGCCACCACAAGCCGAGCGCGACCGCGACGAACCCCGTCGCGACCGGGCTGTCCGGGACGAACGCCCACATCGCCGGCGGCGTGCCGGCGAACTGCCAGACGATAAACGGGTCCGACAACGGGAGCGGGTGGAACCCGTAGTACCAGAAGCCGAACGCCGTTCCGAGGAGGTTGATCACGACAATCGGGACGACCAGCCGGAGGCCGGCGTTCTCCAGCCACGCCGGCAACGGGGCGACGTACCGTGGCAACGGCTCGCGGTCGGGTAACGACTCGCGGTCGAGCAGGACCGACGACACGAGCGAGCGGTCACTCATCGATCACCGGTTGTGTCGATCCGGGCAAAGCGGTGGCGGATGCGGCGGGCTGGGGACGGCGCGTCCGGGCGAGCCGCAGTCGACGCCGGCTCAGGCGTTCACGTCATGTTCGTCGTCGACCGTCTGGACACCGAACCGTTCGTAGCCGCCGTAGGCGGTCTCCAACGAGCCGATCCACCAGTTCCACCGCTCGACCACGTCGGAGCCGTCCGGGGCGTCCGCGAGGTCGGCCGCGATGGCTTCGACCGTCGGCTCGCTGCCTCGGTCGGCCGCGAGTCGGCCGGAGTCGGCCAGATCGCGTGCCTGCCGGGCGACGACACGCCGCTGTGCGTCCGTCCCCTCGAACCGTTCCAACACCGGACGGATGTCTGTCGCGTCCACACCCACTGTACGGTCGCCAACGGCTTTACTCCGTCGGGAGCGGCGGCTTTCGACAGTTGTTCGAGGCTAGGTAACAGTTGTCAAACGGGAGCCGAACGTCGGTCGGCTCGGGAATCGGAGATCGGTCGGCTCGGAGAGGGGACGGACCGATCCCGACCCCTCACCGGATGTGGCCTTCGTCGCGGAGTTGGTCGGCGTCGGCCTTCTCGTAGCGGTGGATCACGTCCGCCTTCTCGTCTTGCCAGTCCCATGGCTCGACGAGCACCACGTCGTCTTCGCGGATCCACGTCCGTTTCTGCATCCGACCGGGGATGCGGGCGGTGCGTTCCTCCCCGTCTGCACACCGAACTTTGATTCGGTTCGCCCCGAGCATGGTGGTCACTTCTGCGAACACCTGGTCCTCGTCGGGCATACGCAGGTTCTTGCGCCCGTTGGACTCGCCGTTGCTCATCGTCTGCTGTTCACGCGCTCTGGTCATAAAGCCGGTGGAGCGCTGCGAGCGAACCACGAGGGTTTTGCCTCGGGCCGGTAACCGTCAGTGTATGCTCAAGCGTCTCGGCACGTTCGGCCTCGTCGGTATCCTGTTGGCGTTGGCCGGACTCGGACTCGTCGCCTACACTGCGCCGCTCGTCGCCGCCGGGCTCGCGCTCACTCTCGCCGGTGTCGGCTTGGTCGTCAAGGGACTGCTTGACGGGCTGATGGCACAGTTCGGGCTGGCGTAGCACACTGTACCACAACGTATAAATACTCGTCCAGCCAACGGCAGATTGCAATTTACCTCCGCAGGCGACGGACACCAAGTCCACCCACACGGGTCGAGAGAGAATCTCGGTCGCCTGGCAATTACCAACTAGTCGCTACCGTCTGATGCTGTCAGTTATGTCGCCGAGAAACGTAATACTGTCAGCAGTCCGTTCGAGACCCGAAGAGAGGTTTGCGTCGAACGAGGCCACCTCGACGGTCTTTCCTTGATCCTGGACGTATCTGATCGCTTTCGAGAAGTCGTCGTCACCGGTGACGACAACCGCGACCTCGTAGGAACCGCCGAACCCTTGTGCAATCAGTTCGGTTGCCAACCCGATGTCTGCACCTTTCTCGACGTATCCTTCGTCCCGTTCACGGAGCGGCTCCGCGATCACTCTGTACCCGTTCGTCTCGAGAAACGTGTAGAACCCTTCTTTGTCGTCTCTCTTCTCGGGCACGAACGAGTCGAAGTAGTACGACCGAATCAGGTCCTTGCCGTCGGTGAGTTTCTCTGCCAGAGAGACGAGGTCGATATTCATATCCTCGTCAAACTGCTTCGCACCGTGGAATAGATTCTGCCCATCGACAAACATCATCGTCTTCTTTCCGAGCACAAGCTGAATAGCTATCTCTGTTCTATTATACTTTGTGAGACGGGATGAACTGTCACTCCCCGTCGCGAATCTTCTG
>JAHENP010000126.1 GCA_018609965.1 Haloferacaceae archaeon | reverse complement strand
GTTGTCGTTCGCCTCCACCACCCGCCGCCTGTTGTCGCTCGCCTCCACCACCCGCCGGCGTTTGTTGTCCCCCCGACTCCCCGCCGTCGTCGGCGGTCGCCGGCTCCTCGTCGGCCGCCTCGGCCCCGCCCGCCGCGTTGGCGGAACAGGTCGGGCAGAACTCCTGGCCGTTCTGGCGGAAAATCGGGTCGCCACAGGTGTCACAGTGGTTGTTCGTCATCGTCGCGCCCTTCAGGAGGAGGTCGCTCATCCGTTGGGTTGACGCGCGGCGCTCGTCGTCGTCCCCGTACTTCTCCTCTAGCTTCCGTCGCTCCGCCTCGCGGTCGAAGCCGTCGTCGGCGTCGCTCATGTCCGAACGGTGTGTGCCGGGAGCGAAAAAGCCCGCGTTCGGCGCGGTCGGTCGTCACCCTGCCGACCGGGCGGCCTCACACCACGTCGCCGCGGACGGTCGCCGTCTCCTGGCTCTGCCGGCGGGCGCGGACGGCCTCGGCGACGGCGTCGGCGGTGGACGCCTCCACCTCCAACATCTCGAAGGCGCCCGTCAACGTCGGGAACGGCAGCTCCCCGTCCCGGAGCTTCCCGAGCGTCTCAGTCGCTCGGGTGCCGTCGGCCCACAGCTGGACACCCCGCGGGTCGAGCACCTGATCGTACTGTTGTCGGTCCAACGCCGCCCGGAGCCGCCGGGTGACGTTGTCGTCGAACGGCGCGTTACACACCTCCAGGTGGACCGGCTCGTCGTCCGGCAGGAGGTGGGCGGCGAGACACTGCTCGGGCGCGGCGTGGCCCGCGTCGTTCGCGCGGAGGTGGTCCGGATACTCGCGTGCCCACTCGGCGGAGACGGACTGACCGACGCCGTCGACGCCGTGGGACCGGCGGAACTCCTCGGCGGCGTCTGCGTCCCCCCGGAGGTGGAGGTCTTTCGTCACGTACACGTCTAATCTGTCGATCGGGTCGAGCCCGAGCGCCACGTCGCCGTACACCCACACCTCTCGCACGGGAACAGGCATCGGCTCCGACTCGACGGCGTCGAGCATCCCCTCCACGCAGTCCAAGCCAGCGGTGCGGTCCATCACCCACCCGTCGGAGACGCGACCGCCTGAGCGTTTCGCTCAGCTCCCACGCCCGGCGACCCCGCTCTCTTCGACTCGGTGTCTGACGTAAGTTCTTAAGTCGGGGTTCCCGTGGGTGACGTATGGGGATCATGAGCAAGATTCTCGGCGGCGACGACGGCCGTGCCGCCGGCGACTACGTCGAACTCGACACAGAGGAGTTCGAGACACAACGGGGGACGGCGGCGATGCACGTCCACATTGCCGATCTGAGTGACCAGACCGACGTGATCGACATCAAAGACGCGATCTACGACGGTGACTTCGTCATTGCCGACATCACCCGTCACTCCACCTCCGACGGAACAACGGAACACCTGATCGACGAGCTCCGGCAGGTGACCAAGGAGGTCGACGGCGACATCGTCAGGAAGGGTGACGACCAGCTCGTCATCGCACCGACCGGGGTGAGTATCTCCCGGACGAAGCTCAACAACCAGTGACAGTCGGCGGCGCCGCCGGTGTCGGGCAACGACCGATCCGGCGGCGTCTCACCCGATCTCGGCACGGCCGGAGGTCCCGGAGCGAATCCGGTCGCGGAGTCCGTCGGCGTCACCGACCGGGACGGCCACGTCGAAGACGACCCGTTCGTCGTACGACGCCTCGAACTCGGCGCCGACACTCTCCAACAACCCGCGGACGGTGCCGGAGTCGTCGTAGGAGACGGTGACGGGGAACCGCTCGCGTGGCCGGCGCTCGGTCACACCCGCGGCGTCGACGGCCTCCTTCACCCCCCGGCCGTAGGCGCGTGCCAGTCCGCCGACACCGAGGTTTGTCCCGCCGTAGTACCGGGTGACGACACAGACCAGGTTGCGCAACTCGCGTTGTTGGAGCACGTTCAGCGCCGGCTTGCCCGCGGAGCCGGACGGCTCCCCGTCGTCGCTGCTGTACTCCCGGAGCATCCCGTCACCGGTCGGCGTCCGGCCGGTGTCGTCAGAGGCCCCGTCCACGCCGGCACCGTTCGCGCCGGCTGCGGGCACCCGGTAGGCGGGGACGTTGTGTGTGGCGTCGTCGTACTCCGCCCGGACGCGTTCGAGGAACGACTCCGCCGCCGCCGGGTCGTCGGCCGGCGCGACGTGACCCAGAAACTCCGAGCCGCGCACCTCGAAGCTCGCGGTCGCGCGCTCGGCGACAGTTCGATACGGTTCCACGCACTCCCGTCCGAGCGCCCGGTCGAAGTCGGTTGTGGTCGTCGCGCTCACGGTGGCCCGGGTCAGAACTCGACTCGCCGGACGTACGGCAGTTCGCGGATCTCGACGAGCAACGCACCCGGCAGTTCCTGATCCGTGATCAGATACAGCTCCGGCTCGTCGGCAAACTCCGGGTCGTCCGACAACACCTGGCGCAGCGGCACGTCGTGTTTCGCGACCATCCCGGTGATCTCGGAGACGATGCCGGCCCCCTCCGGCTCGCCGACCTCGACGGTGACGACCGTGAGCCCCAACACCGGCGCGAGATCCATCAGACTCGGAACGGCGGTGATGTTCCGGAAGATCCGCCGGAGTTCGTCGTCCGCGAGGACGGCGTCGGTGGTGGCGTCGACCACCCGGCGGTCGACCCCTGCCTCGCCGGCGATACCGGTGTCGGGGATCTCGATCCCGCCGGAGACGACCCGGCCGTCGGCGTTGACGGAGAACCCACGCTCCAACAGGAGCCGCACGACCGCCTGTTGGCCCGGCGAGCCGGCAAACTTCTCCATGATCCGACCGAACTCCGTCTCGACGGCCTCCGTCTCACCCGACTCCCCCACCTCGTGGCCGCCGGAGTCGACCGCCCCGCGGTCACCTCCCTCGTCGTCGGCTGTGTCGTCGGCTGTCATCCGATGCAGGGCGGAGGGCCCGGAGTGACTAAAACGTGGCCGCTCGCGGTGCCGGGTTCCGGGAGTATTTCAGTCGCCCGTCCGAACTGGGCGTCGATGGAGGGATCGGCGTCGTTCACACGCACCGGCAGTCTCGGAGTCGAGGAGGAGTTCTACGTCGTCGACGACGCCGGCCGCCCGGCCTCCGGCATCGACGATCTCGTCTACGGCGACCGCGAGCCGCCCGCGCGGGTCGCCGACCGGCTCGCTCACGAACTGTTCGCCTGCACGATCGAGACACAGACGCCGACCATCGAGACGCCCACACCCGACCGGATCGGCGAGGAGATCCGGACCACCCGGACGGCGCTCGTCGACCACGCGGCCGCCGACGGCTACCAGATCGCGGGCGCCGGGCTCCACCCCGCCGCACGCTGGCGGGAACTGGATCACGCCGAAAAACCCCGGTACAGATCCCAACTCGACCGCATCCAGTACCCACAACACCGCAACACCACCGCCGGCGTCCACGTCCATGTCGGAGTCGACGACGCGGACAAGGCGGTGTGGATCGCCAACCACGCGCGGTGGTTCCTCGGCCCGTTGTTGGCTCTGTGTGTCAACTCCCCGTTCTGGAACGGCTACGACACCGGGCTCGCCTCGGCCCGCGCGACGATCTTCGAGGGGCTCCCGAACACGGGCGTGCCGACCCGGTTCGACGACTTTGCCGACTTCCGCCGGTTCGAACGCCGGATGTTGGAGACGGACCGCGTGCGCGACCGCGGGGAGCTGTGGTTCGACGTGCGCCCCCACCGGGAACACGGCACCGTCGAGGTGCGTGTCCCGGACGGCCAGTCCGACCCGGACGTGGTCGCCGCCGTCGCCGAGTACGTCCACGCGTTGGTCGTCGACTTGGCAGAGCGGTACGCCGACGAGACGAACCCCTCACCGCCACCTGCGGGTGTGTCGGTCGCGAACGACGGCCGCGGACTCCGCCGGGAGTTGCTCGACGCCAACAAGTGGTTCGCGACCCGGTACGGCCACGACGCCGACTTTCTGGATCGTGACGGCGAGACGGTGCTCACCCTCCCCGACCACGTCGAACGCGAGACGGACCGACTCGGCACGGACGCGCTCGTCCGGCTGTTGGAGCGGGAGTCCGGCACTGCTCGGCAACGACGACTCGCAGAGGAGGCGGGGTTCAACACGCTGTGTCGGGATCTACTCGTCGACGGCTAAGCAACGGCACTGTCTCTTTGTGAGAAACGAGTGGCCAGTATTTTATCCTTCAGTCAGTACACACGAGTGTGAGCAGTGAACTGAGCGATCGACAGTCGCCGGCAGACCACGCGCTCGAACTCCAACCCGTCCTCGACACGCTGAACTTCCCGTCGTTGGCGCTCGACGCCGAGGGGCGTGTCGTCGCCTGGGACGACCAGATCGCGTCGTTGCTCGACACCCCTCGCGAGGCGGTGATCGGCACTGACAGTCTCGGCGCGGATCTGTACGACGAGGACGGTCCGGATGCGACCCTCGCCGAGAAGATCGTCGAAACGCCACACGAGACACACCGCGCGCACGACGGTGTCGGGCTCGCCGACGAGGAGTACGCGTTGTTGGCCGGCGAGTCCGTGTACGAGGACACCAGCGCGCTGGCCGGCTCGGAGCTGTGGTTCGTCGCCACGCCCGTGTTCCGGGATGACGAGTTGGTTGGTGTGATCGAGATCGTCCAGGATCGACACCAGTCGGCACGGTTCCGGACAGAACTGCAGGAACTGTTCGACGCCGTCGTCGAGACAATCGTGGCGTTCGAGCGCGGCTCGTTCGACGCGCGGGTCGACTTCGACGACACGAACACGATCCTCGACGACGAACTGCTCGCCATCGCCGACCGGGTCGACGGTCTCGGCCAACGCCTGTCTGAACACACACAGGAGGTTTCCGCCGATGTCGAACAGCTGTCTGCGTCCGTCGACCGGATCTCCGAGCAGGCCCGCGAGATCGACAGTCTCGCCGGCACACAGGCGGAAAACACCGGCGAACTCTCCGAGGAGGTCGCGACGCTGTCCGCGACCGTCGAGGAGATTGCGACCACCGCAGACGAGGTGGCGACGACGAGCGACCGAGCGGAGTCGCTTGCGGTCGACGGAACGACCGCGGCCGCCGACGCGGCCGACGCGATGGAAGATGTCGTCGACGCGGCCGACGCTGTCGCCGACGACGTGGAGACGCTCCAGACACGCGTTGACAGCATCGACGAGGTGGTCGACGTGATCGACGACATCGCAGAACAGACGAACATGCTCGCGTTGAACGCCTCCATCGAGGCCGCGCGGGCGGGCGAGGCCGGCGACGGGTTCGCGGTCGTCGCAGATGAGGTGAAACAACTGGCCGAGGAGTCACAGCGACAGGCCAGCCGGATCGAGGAGACGGTCGCCGAGATCCAGACGGAGACGGACGCGACGGTCGAGAATCTCGGGGAGACGACCGACCGGATTGACGACGGACTCGACCGCGTCGAGCGTGTGACGACGAGCTTCGAGGAGATCACCGAGACGGTGTCGGAACTCAACGACGGCGTGGCGGAGGTGTCGCGCGCGACCGACGATCAGGCCGCCAGCACCGAGGAGATTGCCTCGATGGTCGACGCAGCTGCCGACGACGCCGAGACGATCGCCGACGCCGTCGCCGACATCGCTGCCGCGACGGACGAACAGACGGAGATGACGACCGATCTCGATGCGTCCGTGCGGGAGCTGTCCGGCGGGGAGTGACCTGCCTGACGGGGGTGGGGTGGCTGTCACTCGAAGACGAACGCTCTTAGTTTTCTGTTGTCGAACAAGAACAACGAACAACACCCGGCACACATCGAGACCCGTCCGAGACCTCCCGACGACGTCACGCGCCACTCGACAGTGCCGTCTGGGCGCTGTGCTTGGAGAAACCCCGTGTTTGAGTCTTCTCCAGTCTCGACTACACCTGGGTAGACGGCTACCTCGTCTGTCGCCACCACCGGTCCGCTGAGGGTGAACGGCGAGAGTTGTCCACACGACAACGGCTCACTCCCCCCAGGCGCATACGTGTACAGCCGCGGCCACGTCACGCCGATCTTTCGTGTCGGAACGTACACCCGACCGTGACCGACGGTCGCGCGACGAGTCCGACCCGGTGGGGCACTGTGTGACCACAGTCGATCACCCGAGGCTGCGTCGACGGCAGTCACCCCACTGCCGGTGAGATACACCCGCCCGCCACGGGCGGCCAGTTTGTCGAGCGACGACTCCTCCAACGCGCTGGTCCACAGAAGCTCACCGCTGTCGGGTGCGACGGCTTTCACTGTCTCGTCACTGATCGTGTAGAGCCGCCCGTCGGCCACCACGGGCCCTGCCGACGCCGGCGTGTTCCACTCGCGTTGCCCGTCTCGGAGGGCGTACAGACGACCGCCACCGTCACCACTCGTGACCTGGACGAACACTCGCTTGCCGTCCACGACCGGAACGGAGACCCGCCGCCGCATCCCGAACTGGACGCGCCAGACCACTTCTTGTTGGTCCGGATCGAACGCGAATAGCGTTCCCTCGTCTCGGAGGTACAGTAACTCGGGCCCAGCGACGACTGACCCGGTAATGTTGATCGTGTCGTCGCGCCACACCACACGCCCGTCTGTGGGGTCGATTGCAACCAGCTCGGTCTCCTCGTAGTTGACCTCTGCGACTGCGTACAGCGTCCCGCCAGTGAGCACCAGCCCACGGTCTGCGAGTAGGTACGAACCGTCGCCGCCGACGAACGCTTCCGTTGTTCGACGCCACGCTCGCTTGACCGATCCGGTGTACCGACCCGACTCGTGAACGAACCGTGTCCCGTCGAACGGACCGTACGGCGTTGGCCACCGACCACTCGTGTCTGTAACTTCGGT
>JAHENP010000125.1 GCA_018609965.1 Haloferacaceae archaeon | reverse complement strand
CGACATGGCGTTGGACCACGCTGCCGAACTGCTCGCGGTCTCTCCTCACGACCTGCCGGTGCCGGAGCCGGCGACCGATATGGGGATGTAGACCGACCTTTTTCACTCAGCGGGAGACTGCCGGAGGCAGTCTCCCGGAGAAAAAATGTCGATCAAAAACTGCGAGGCTCGCCCGGACGGGCGAGCCTCGACGCGAACGGGGAGGAACGACCCGTGAGCGGCTGCTCGCTCGTTCCCTCACTTCGTTCGGTCTCTCGCTCGCGTCTGCTAACGTGGTGCTGACCGCTCCGCGGCCGCACTGCACTGCGCCGCGCCGCCGCCGCACTGCACTGCGCCGCGACCGCTCCGCGACCGCACTGGGACTGTACTGTTCGACGGGTTGCGGCCCGTTGCTCGTCTCGACGCTGCACCGACACGGCTAACTCGCCGCTGTGTGGACTGTGTGTGTGCTCACTTTCGTCGGACTCGGACTGTACGACGAGCGGTCGGTGACGGTCGCGGGGCGTGACGCGCTCCGTGCGGCCGACCGTGTGTTCGCCGAGACGTACACCAGTCGGCTCGTTGGGGCTGATCTCTCGGATGTCGCGGACGCGCTCGGGATCGAGATCGAACGCCGGTCGCGTGCTGGTGTCGAACGCGATCCGGAGCCGATTCTGGACGCTGCCGCCGAGTCGGACGTGGTGTTCTGTACGCCCGGCGACCCACTGATCGCGACGACCCACACCGACCTCCGGCTCCGGGCGGCCGACCGCGGGATCGACACCCGCGTGGTTCATGGTGTCACTGCCGAGTCGGCGGTCGCCTCCGCCACTGGACTCCAGAACTACCGCTTCGGCCGTGCGGTCACGCTCCCGTTTCCGTACGCCCACGGCGGCGACGGTGTCCCGGACAGCGTCCCCGGCCGGATCGTCGCCAACCGCGAGCGGGGTCTCCACACGCTCGTCTTTCTCGACATCAAGGCCGCGGGCGCCTCCCCCGTCGGGCCGGACGGCGATCAGTTCATGACTGCCGACCGCGCCGCGGATTTGCTCGCGACCCACTGGGACCCTGACGCGCTCGGGGTCGCCGTCGCGCGTGTCGGTGGCCCGGAGCCGACGCTCGCGGCCGACCGACTCGCGACGCTTGCCGACGGCGCGTTCGGGCCGCCGCTCCACGCGCTCGTCGTGCCCGGTGAACTCCACGCTGTCGAACGTGACGCACTCGCGGCGTTCGCCGACGCCCCCGACTCGGTGCTCGGCGACTGACCCACCTCAGTCTGCGCTCCGGCCGCGACGGCTCTCCGTGGTCGGCTCCCGTGGGAGGTCCAACTCGCTCGCGAGATCGTACTCCTCGTCGGTCACCATGTACAACACGTCCTCGATCACGGTCAACACCTCCGGCAGCTCCCGCAAGACGAGATACGTCACTCCCACTAAGGCGACGACCGCGAGCACCTGACTGATCACCCGATCCGAGAGGAAGAAGCTCACCTTGTACGGGTCCGACGCGCCAAACAGGGTGAGCACCACGTCCGGGGAGACGTGGAGCAACTGCTCGCCGAACGTGATCCCGATGAACGTCGTCCGCACGATGTTGAGCGCCCAGATGATCGGCACTGCGACCGCGATTGCACGGAGCTTCCGCCGCAACGGCGCCCGCACTGCCGCCGCCAACCCGACGAAGATCGCCATGCTCCCCAGTCCGGTACACGCCAACAACACGGTGAACGTCAGCCGGTGACCGTTCGGCTCGACGAACAGGTAGGTGCTCCAGTAGCCGTCCGGCCCGCGAAGCAGTTCCGGCTCGAACCCGAACAGACTCATCGCAACACCGGTCTGGGACGCCACGACCTCGATCAACACCCGCCGTGGCGCGGGGAGGTCGACACCCCACAGCGTCAACGCCGGAATCGTCTCGAACGGCAGATACACCAATCCCATCACCGCGACGGCCCGCCCGAGCACGAACAGGGTGTCCCGACCGTTGTACAACAACCACGCCGCGTAGACGCTCGCCGGCACCGCTGCCAACGACAGAATCCCCTCGACGTAGCTCTTCTGTGTGAACGCGAAGTGCGGGAACAACACGAGCCAGAACCCGCCGAACGCGAGAAACGCCCCCGCGCCGATCAGTCTGGCCGTCCGCTCGCTCCCCTGCCCCCGCGTTCGCACGCGCCACTCCGCGAACGCCGCCGCCAGAAACGCCGCGACGACGGCCCACGCGAACAGGTCGGTGAGGGCACTCGGCATACACGCTCGATAGCCGCCGCCGGGTAAAAGCCCTTCTCGTCTGTGTGTCCCGAGCTGTCGCTGGCCGGCTCGTGTCGTCGAAAAAGAACCGCGAATCGTGAGTGTGACCGGTTCCGCCGGTCAGTCGTCGTTAGTTCTGACGACGGAGTGCGACGAGCGCTGCGCCGAGCAGCGCCACGACGCCGAGCACGGCCGTGAAGCCGGGCGTCGACGAGCTTGTCGTCTCCGTCTCAGTTTCCGTCTCGGTTTCCGTCTCGGTTTCCGTCTCAGTTTCCGTCTCGGTTTCCGTCTCGGTTTCCGTCTCGGTTTCCGTCTCAGTTTCCGTCTCGGTTTCCGTCTCGGTTTCCGTCTCAGTCTCCGTCTCGGTGACTGTCTCGGTGACCGTCTCGGTTGCCGTCTCGGTTGCCGTCTCGTTGGTTGCCGTCTCGGTCACAGTGTCTGTCGGTGTCGCCTGACCAGCCTGGAGTGTACCATCTGCAGTCGTCGAGACGCTTGCATCATCGCTGTTCAGCGTCTCGAACTCCAGTTCGTACTCGTCGCCAGCGCTGTTCTCAACGAAGTCGAACTGAGCGCTGAACGTCTCGTCCGACTGAACAACCACCGTGTTGGAGTTCACGAAGCTCGGGCTCACACCCGACGCGGCCGAGGCAATCACGCGGATCTCGGTACCGGGTGCGATGTTGGTTTCACCTTCGACGGTACCGTTCTCGCTCACCGTCGCGTTCGTGGTGGTGAACTCGACTTCTGCCTCTTCAGGCGTCGTCTCCACGGCGACTTCCGTCTCATCGAAGAAGGTCTCGAAGTTCACCGCTTCCTGGTCTCCGTTGAAGTCGTTGTCAACCCTCTCATCAACGACCACGTTGGTGACGTTGTCACCGTTGCTCCCTGCGTCGTCACCGTCAGTGTTGAGGGTGAGTGTTCCGGTGATCTCGGAGCCCGTCTCGAGATCGCTGAGATCCCCAGTGTCTGTGATCAGGAAGTACTGATCGTCACCGGCGATGACCTTCGTGTTCCCTTTGTCCAGTTCCACATCACTGGCATCCTGGTTCGCGTTGTCCGCCTCCTGCTCGACATCCAGGGTGATCTCCTGACCGTTGTCGTCTTCGTTCACGGCGACGCTATCGAAGAACGCGTCCGTGACGTTCGCGCCAGTGTCTTGGGCCTGCGGGTTGATGAACCCGTCCAGGCCACCTGCGACGACCTGGTGGATCAACACGTCACCGGCAGCGACACTACCACGCTGGGTGATAGTGTCGTCGTCGATGCCGTCCTGAATGTCCTGCACGTCAACCGTGTCGTCCCCGTTCACGTCGAGGTTGTTGAACAGGTTCTCGGGTGCGACGTGCGTCCGGAACGCGTCCGTGCTCCGCTCGCTGATCACGAGCGAACCGGTCGACACGTCACCGGGGTTGTCTGCGTTCTCCGGCGTCACGTCACCGTCGACGACACGGAGATCGTAGCTGGACGCTGCCAGCACGTT
>JAHENP010000124.1 GCA_018609965.1 Haloferacaceae archaeon | reverse complement strand
TTTGTGAAGTCACTCCGCTATCGCAGACAGCACAGCGTCTCATGGGAGCACAACTCCGTCTCTTGGTCGTCGGTGACGACGCCACGGCCGACGCCCTCGCGGCCGACGACGACCTGTCGGTCACCTCGGTCGACCGTGACGATGTCGCCGAGCGGGTGGCGTCGGACCACGACGGGCTCGTGCTCGTCGGCCAGCCACGGCTCCCGGAGACGACGTTGGCCGCGGTCCGGGCCGCCGGGGTTCCGGTGGTCGCCTACACGGCGGCGCCGCCGACGGCCGCCTGGCTCTCCGGGTTCGTCCGGCGGACCGACGACGCTCCGGCGGCCGACACGACGGGGCCGAGCGGCGAGATGCGGCATCTCGTGGACGAACTCCGCCGGGCCGTCGACGGAGAGACCCGGCTCCAACTCCGAACACACCGGCGACGGCTCGCCAGTCTCCACGACGGCGCGGCGGCGTTGGCCGCCGTCCGGTCCGTCGAGGAACTCTACGACCGGATGTTGACGGTCGCGAGCGACGTGTTGCCGTTCGACACCGCGTTGTTGCTCGTGCGGGAGGGGGACCACCTCCGGACGGTCGCGGCCACGCCGGAGGGGGAGTGGGTGCCGGAGACGGAGCCGGTGGACGACAGTCTCGCGGGCGACACGCTCACCGCGAACGCCCCGCGGCTCGTCGACGACATCCGGACGGATGACCGCATCACTCCCGCCGGCGACACCGTCGTCTCGGTGCCGGTGGGTGACGACGCCGTCCTCCAGGTCGGCCGGAGAGAGCCGAACACGTTCACCACCGCGGATCTAGAGATCGCACAGCTGCTGGGGACACACGTCGCAGAGACACGAGAACGGCTGGCCGCGGAGGCGGACGCCCGGAGCCGACGGGAACGGATCGCCGGGCTCCACCGGGCCGCGACCGATCTCATCGACGCCGACGACCCGACGGAGCTGTACGAGCTGACGGTGGACATCGCGGCGGACGTGCTCAGATTCGACGGCTGTACGATCGTCGAGGCGACCGACGAGGGGTTCCTCGTCAGGGCGGACGCCGACGGACACGCGGTGGTGGGGGAGTCGCTCGACGACCGCGAGGGGAGTGTAATGGACCACACTCACCGCACTGGGGAGTCGATTGTCGTCGATGACGTGCGGCGTGACGACCGCGCGGTGCCGGTGTCGGACGGCTACCGCTCGGGGGTGAGCGTCCCGTTCGGGGACGACGGGGTGTTCCAGGCCGTCTCCAGCGAGCCGGACGCGTACGACGAGACGGATCTGGAACTCGCGGAGCTGTTGGTGTCGTACGCCTCCACCACGTTGGACCGGATCGAGTCGGCGGCGGCGCTGCGCGAGGCGCGGGAGACGACAGAGCGACTCCACGAAGCGGCGACCCGGATCGCGGCCGCCGACGACGAACAGGCGGTGATTGACCGCGCGATGACCGCCGCCCGGGATGTCCTCGCGTTCGACATCAGCACGATCGATCTGGTCGACGAGACGGGCGACCGGTTGTTGCCGGTCGCGGTGTCGGACGCGGAGGCTGTCGAGTCGGAGCCGACGGATGTCGAGGAGGGTGGGTTGGCCGGCAAGAGCTACCGCACCGGGGAGTCGATCGTCGTCGACGATCTGGCGGCCGACGCCGACGCCGACCCGACGAAACAGGCGTACCGGTCGGCGATCAGCGTCCCGATCGGCGACGTGGGCGTGTTCCAGGCCGGCGCGACGGAGACGGCCGCCTTCGGCGACGAGGATGTCGACCGAGCGGAGCTGTTGTTCGCACACGTCGCCGTCTCACTCCAACGGGTGCGCGCCGAGACGGGGCTGCGTGACGAACGCGACCGGCTGTCGGCGTTGTTCGAGAACATCCCCGACGCGGTCGTCTCCTTCGAGATGACCAGCGAGGGGCCGATCGTCAGCGATGTGAATGAGGCGTTCGAGGAGACGTTCGGCTACGAGGAGTCGACGTTGGTCGGCGAGAACTTAGACGACTACGTCACGCCGGAGGACGGCGCGGTCAGCGAGGACGCCACGCAGCTGAACGAACGGCTCCGTGCCGGCGAGAACGTCCGTCACGAGGGCCGTCGCCAGACGGACGACGGGGTTCGTGACTTCCTGATGTACGTCGTCCCGTTGGAACTCGGCGCGGCGAACGTCGCGGGCTACGCCATCTACTCCGACATCACCGAGCGGAAGGAACGGGAACGCGAGCTTCGTCGGCAAAACGAACGGCTCGACGAGTTCGCCAGCGTCGTCAGCCACGACCTCCGCAACCCCATCTCGATTGCCGACGGCTGGCTGGACATGGCTCGTCGGAGCGGGGAGGCGGAACACTTCGACCGCGTGCAGGATGCGATCGACCGGATGGAGGTGCTCGTCGAAGACCTGCTCACGCTCGCTCGGGAGGGAGAGGTGGTTGGGGACGCCGAGCCGGTGGATCTCGCGACCGTCGCGGAGTGTGCCTGGGACCACGTCGACACCGCCGACGCCACCCTCGACACGGGGAGTGTGGTCGGTGTGACCGTCGAAGCCGACGAGGACCGACTCACGGAGCTGTTCGAGAACCTCTACCGCAACGCGGTCGAACACGGCGGGACGGGCGTGACCGTCCAGGTGTCTCGGACCGACGAGGGGTTCGTCGTCGCCGACGACGGGCCGGGTGTCCCACCGGAGGAGCGCGAGGAGGTGTTCGATGCCGGCGTCACCAACAGCGAGGACGGCACCGGGTTCGGGCTCCCGATCGTCCGCCGGATCGCAGAGGCACACGGCTGGACGGTCGATCTCCGGGAGTCGTTGGCCGGCGGCGCCGCGTTCGCGTTCGACACGACCTGAATCCGTCTGCTCCGTTCGTCTCCCCGCGTCCGGGGTCAGTGTGTTGAAACGACTGGCGCCCGTAGCGGTGTTCCCATGCGGCCCGAGGAGTACGATGTCTGGCTGTTCGATCTCGACGGGACGGTCGTCGACTGCGAGCCGAGCTACGCGCGCGGCGTGTTCGACCGCACTGGTGACCGGCTCGGCTACGACTTCTCCGACCGACAGATCGAGGACCTGTGGCACGGGCTGACCGGCACCCGGAACGACCACCTCCGGGGCTGTGGGATCGAGCCCGAGCGGTTCTGGACGGTGTTCCACGACGAGGAGGACCCCGAGAAGCGGGCTGCGGCGTCGTACGTCTACGACGACGCCCGACGGCTGCTCGACCGCCTCCACGCGGCGGACGTGCCGGTCGGGGTCGTCACCCACTGTGCCGCGTTTCTCGCCTACCCCGTGATCGAACGGCTGGCGATTGGCGACTGGTTCGACGCCGTGCTCGCGTGTGACGAGGCGACGGGGTTCAAACCCGACCCCGCGCCCGTCCGGCAGGTGCTCGACGAACTGGGGGTCGACGACGACGCCGACGGGATCATGCTCGGCGACGGGGAGAGTGACGTGGCCGCGGCGTGGAACGCGGGATTGGACGCGGTCCACGTCGAACGCCACGGCTACGCCCGCCGCGGGCGGTGTGTCCGGGCCGACTACCGCGTGCCGGACTTCGAGGAACTGCTCGGGGTCGCCTCGCCCACCCCGCCGGAGTACACTGCGGCGAGTGAGGCGCGAGAGCCTGGGGACGTGGTGTCTGGCCCGGACTGAGGTGTGGATCGGGGCTGTTCGGACACGCGGTGAGTGTCTGCGAGAGCGACTGGTGTTCGGTACGATAGCGACCACAGACGCGACGTTACTGGTGTTCAGCACGACAGTGGTCACAGAGGCGACGTTACTGGTGTTCGGTACGACAGCGACCACAGGTCGACGTTACTAGTGTTCGGTACGACAGCGACCACAGATCGACGTTGGTTGTCGGCGCGCGCCACGCCGCCCCTGTGCGAGGCTCGACCGAAAGGAGAGCCTCGAAAGGCGAGCGGCGAAGCCGCGAGCCAGGTGGCGGCGTGCGCGTGCGAGGGACGAGTGAGTGACCGAAGGGAACGAGCGAGGAGGTTGGGGAGGTCTGAGGCCGCGGTGCTGTGCGGTGTCGGGTGGGAATGGAAGGGGCAATTCGCTCGCGTGCAGTTTAGTCGTCTGGGCGGCCCCTATCGCGCCGAGCGGTGCGGAGAGGCGCGATATGTCGCCCAGCGACCGCGAGCGAATTGGGGCTTCCGGGTCTCTTGCTCACCGCGCATGTGGGATTCGAAGAACTGCCGCGAATGTACGAGTTGAACCACTCACCCACAGACCGACAACTAATTCCTTTCAAACCACCGACAACTCGCTGTTCAAATCGCGACGCTAGTTCAACCCGTGCGTAAGCTTTACTACCCATAGTCGCCTCAGAGTGAAGTACGACGCTGTGGTGGGCGCCGTGAAAACGGCAGGGCGCCCTAAACGCCCTACCACTGCAGCGTCGTGCGGCGCATCACACGACATGTGTTCGAACGATTCACCGTCAGAAATAGCTGACGGCACGACAGCGGCGGCAGAACTCGCAGCAGCGTACGAGGAGTTTCTCCTGGACATCGAAGAACAACCACTCCCGAGCTACCGCACCGAGGAGATGCGCGTGCGGATTGAGGAGGTGCGCGCCACGCTCGCGGCCGAGGGTGCCGCGTCGGCGGGACAGCTCCAGCAGTTGTTGCGCACCGTGACGGAGGCGCTCGCGGACGTGCAGGCGGCGCGAGTCGTTCCTATTCCAGAAGAGCGTGATCTCTCGCAGGCGGTGCCGGGCGCGACCGACACCGGCGCGACCTACGAGGTGACGGAGACGGAGCAAGCGAAAGCAACGAACGTGCTCATCAATCTCCTGTTCACCGTCGTCGAGACCCCGACGCGGGCGGATCGACGGCGGATCGAGGAGCGTGCGGGTCGCGACGGTGACGCTCGCGAGGGCGAGACTCGCGACAGTGCAGATGTGGATACCGAGGCGGACGACGCCACGGACGCCGAGGGCGGGAGCGACTTCGGAGTGACGGGCTACGCCGGGCCGGAGTGAACGCGGTGTGGGGCCGAGTGTCCCGTGCTCGGTCTGACGCGCTCTGGTTCCTCCGCGTT
>JAHENP010000123.1 GCA_018609965.1 Haloferacaceae archaeon | reverse complement strand
GAGTCGCTCTAAGTCGTCGCGAGTCCGCCGGAGGTTCGCCTGGACACACAAGCCCACACCGCCGCCGTGTTCGGTCGCGAGCGTCTCGAACGCGTCCAGCGTCGTGTCCGTCGTCGTTGCGTCCTCCATGTCACACCAGACGAACACGTCGTGGTCGGTACCCGCCTCCACGACCCGGCGGAAGTTCTCCTCGAACACCTCGGGACCAGCATCGATCCCCAACTGTGAGGGTTTCACCGACACACAGCCGTCAAGCTCACTGGCACCCAAGTCAGCGATCAGCCGCTCGTAGGCCGCCGCGTCCGCGTCTGCCGGTGCCCGTTCGTGGTAGTGTTCGCCCAGGAGGTTGAGGATCACCGCGACCCCGTCCTTGTTGGCGCGCCGCGTGTGTTCGAACGCCGTCGCCGGGTCCTCGCCGGCGACGAAGTTGCTGGCGACTGGTGGAAGCACGTCTCAGCGTACCGGTGCGTCGGGCTTGAGTGTTCCTCCTCCGAACGAAAAATCTGTACCGAGAGGCGAGTGAACGACGGTCGACACGTCACCCCCGCGTCGGGCGGGCTTAGGGGCTAATTCCGCCCATCCCGTTCTCCAGGCTACCGGGATCGTCACCGTCCTCGCCACAGTCCGGGCAGACGAACCCGCGCCCGTCTTCGCGTTGGACCACCCGGACAGCCTCCGTCTCACAGGCCGGACAGACGCGGGAGACGAACAGTTCGTCACCGTCACGGGGAGCACCCACCGCGAGCAGTTCCGCCTCCTCGTCGCCGTCGTTGACCGCGAGCTGGAACTCACCGCGGGCGAATCGAACGGCGTCGCCCGCCGGGAGGGTGACACTGTCGCCGTCGGCGACGGGTGTGTGGAACGTCACGGTGCCTTCCGTCACAAGGAACACCGCCTCCCGGTCGACGTACCCCTCGGGCGTCGGCGAGAGCTGCTCACCCGGTCCGAGTCGGCAGTGATCAACCGCCACGTCCGTCGCCGCCAGCGGCCCCGTCAGCGGTCGGCGGTCGGCGTCCGTCCGCGTCGCTGTCTGGTCGCAGTCGTCGACTGTGCGGTGTTGCACGGGTTAAGGGCCGATCCCGACCATTCCGTTTTCCAGGGTGTCGATGTCGTCTCCTTCCTCGCCGCAGTCCGGGCAGACGAAGCTGACAGTGCCGTCGTCGTTCGGGACCGCTCGGACGGCCTCGGCGGCACACTCCGGGCACACTCGCGGGAGGAGTACCTCCTCGCTGTCGCGCGGGCCGCCCAACGCGACGATCTCGGCCTCCTCGTCGCCGTCGTTGACGCCGGTCTGGAACTCCTCGCGGCCGAACCGGATCACCTCGCCCGCGGTGACGGTGACGGTGTTCCCCTCTGCCTCGTCCGTGTAGAACGTCACCGCTCCCTCGGTCACGACGAACAGTTCCTCCTGGTCGGCATGTGCGTGGAGCCCGGCAGAGAGCCGGTCGTCGGGCGCGAGCCGGTAGTGGTTGATCGCGACATCTGTCGTCCCCAGGGCCTCCGTCAACACCCGTCGGTCGGCGTCCGTCCGTGTCGGTGCCTGATCGAGATCGTCGGTCGTAACGCGTTGCACGGATCGGTGTTGGACCGCCCGGTTGAAGTAATTTCAGGCTGTGTTTCACTCGGTTATCGTGATCGTGATATGCAATCACACTCTAGCAGCCGAGTGAGCGTGTCCGCGAGGACGGTCGTCGCGGTCTCCACGTCCGCCCACGCGACGTGTTCGTCCGGGAAGTGGGCCGCCTCAATGGTCCCGGGCCCGAACAGGACGGTCGGAATCCCAGCCTCGACGTAGTGTCTGGAGTCTGCGCCGTACGTCGCCCCCGTCGGCTCCACGGGCCCGGCGTCGGCGGCCGCCACGGCCGCCTGGAGCGTCTCCACGACGGCCGCGTCCTGTGGTGTCACGGCCGGTTCGAACTGGACGGAGAACCGTTCGAGCGTCGGCGGCTCGATCGACCAGTCGTCGGCGGCCGCCAGGATCTCCAGCCGGTCACGGAACGCCGCCTCCACCTCCGTGACCGTCTCGCCGGGCGCGACGCCGAGCCGGAACTCCGCGGTCAGCTCGGCGGGGACGCTGGAGGCCCACGAGCCGGCCTCGACAGTGCCGGCGACGACCGGCCACGGCGTCTCGAACCGCTCGTACAACGGGTGGGTGACGCGCTCGGCGCGTTCCTGTTCTAGCTCGCGGAACGCCGCCCGGACGCGTTCGAACTGCGGGAGCACCGACTCCCCCCGCCACCGGGTCGCGGCGTGGGCCGACCGCCCCTGGAGGCCGAGCCGCACCATCACCGACCCCTCGGTGGCCGTCACCGGCCTGAGATCCGTCGGCTCCGCGACGATTGCACAGTCGCGTTCGAACGGGTACGGGTTCGACAACGCCGCGGTCGCCGCCCCGCTCCCGCCGGCCTCCTCGTCGACGACGGACTCGACGACCACCCGCCCGTCGACTGTGTCGCCCGCTTGCTCCCGGAGTTCCTCGACGGCGAACAGACACGCCGACAGCCCGCTTTTCATATCCGCGGCGCCGCGTGCGGTGAGGGTCTCGCCGGCCGCGTCCCACGTTGGCTCGAAGGGGTCGCTGGACCACGACGCGCGCTCGACGGGCACCACGTCACAGTGGCCGTTCAACACCACTGTCGGCCCCGCCTCGGGGTCACCGAACGTCGCGACGCCGGCGACGTTCGGCCGTTCTGTGGCGTCGATCTCCGTGGGGTCGTCCGGAAACGACCCGTGGTCGGCGAGCAGTTCGGGGTCGTTCTCCCAGGTGTACGTCTCGAATCCGCGGTCTGTGAGTCGCTCGCGGAACCACTCCTGTACTGCTCGCTCGTTCCCCGTGACGGAGTCGAACCGGAGGAACGACTCGACGAACTCGCGTCGCGTGGTGGCTGTCACGGGTGTGGTTTCGTGTGGTCGGTAGTAAGTTGTCGGTGATGAGCGTGTCGCGGGGTCGAGACAGTCGCCCGACAAAAAGAGTATTAGCAAGAAGTTGTGAGTATACTCTACGCAAGATGTCGACCCACTCGTCGGACGACGGGCCGTTCGCAGATGAGCGGCAACTGCGAGTGGACGTTGACGAGGCCGTTGAGCGTGCGGTCGATCAGACGTTGGAAGACGACAACTACCAACTGAAGAATGTAAGAAAAGAAAAGTTAGCATTTCTGATAACCAACGAGTTTGGGTTAGACTTGACTTACAGTTGGTACATCGCTGGCGCGAGTATGGCTGCTGGATACGAGACAGAAGGTACCAATTCAACAGATCAGTCCGAGCCATCGTTCGGCAACGGGCAACGGACTGAGTTTGGAAGTCTTGATGCACAGAGTGACTGTGATTATGACCCTGATCGGGTACGTCGTTTCACTGACTACCTCAGCTCTCAGCGGTTGTTCAGTAACTACGCACTTCGAGATGTGTGCTACACACAACGCCACGAGTTTCTACACGACTTCTACGACGAGTTCGCTCCCGAGGCATACAAGGATGCGTACTTCGCGTCGACGGAGATTCGGCGGCGACTCGCCAATCTTGACAAGGACAGCGGTCGGGAGGTCGAAAGTACGTCGCTCTCGGAATTCGGAGCTAACGAACGGTCGTTGCTGACAACGAGTGATGAGGAAGCGTTCAGACACACTGTCTCGGAGCTTCACCTTGCACTCACCAAAGACGAGCACCTTGTGAACACAACTGAGGTCGTCACTGCTGGCACAGACCTGATTGAACGCGTACTTGACCGACTCACGCGAGTACAGTCATTAACCAGCGACCAGTCGGAACTGATCGAAAAGCTCTCCGAGTTCTTTTTCTACGACGTTTGGCGGCTTCCGGCCCTCGTGGTGTCCGTACAAACGGTACAAGGTCCAAACGAAACAGAGCTACGTGTGCGGCATGCACAGAAACTCGACGGATTCCGAGAGAAGATGCAACGCAAGCGTGACAATCTCCGGAGGCAACTCACCGAAGAAGATCTGTTACCCACAATTGAAGATGAGAGGCGTTCAGATATTGGAGTAGAATACGAAATCTCTTTGTCCGACGAGTAGCTACCGCCTGGTGAATGGCGGCTGTCACCCTCGACACGTCGGTTCTCGTCGACTACCTGTTGTTTCAGATGGCAGAGCGACTCGGGCTGGACGGACTTCGAGACGACATCGCCGAGCCAGACGCGACGGCATCACTGTTCGAAGACGGAACACAGCAGTTGGTGATCGGCGGGAAGGTCGACGACGAGTTCGACGCGTTGTGTGACCGTCACGACACAGTCTACGACGATATGCTCGACTGGATCACGAAGAACCCAGAGACGGATCTCACCGAGTACGATCCCTCGAACCGCAGCGTCCAGACGACCGACAACGACAGCGGGGTTCTCAGGATTCAGATCGGGCAACAGTTGAACGGCCTGTCGACCCCCGAACAGTTGGCACAGTTTCGTCGCATCAGGCAGGCAGTCCAGACCATCGAGAAAGAGATTCGCAAGCGACTCGACAGGGAGTACGACCAGTTCGACCATCCCAGTCTCGAAACCGAACTCTCGGGACTTGGTCTCGATCACGACGTTGCCGTCGTGGTCGACGCCGTCGGAATCGCCGACCACGACGGGGTCGATCTGCTCGTCTCCGTCGACGACGGTCTCACCGACAACGAGTCGGAGCTGAACAGTCGCATCCAGACAGCCGGACACACTGTCTCACTCCGGATCGAACGCCCGAGCGGCGTTTGAGCTACAGCTCCCGAACCGCACCCACCGCCTCGGACAACGGCGGCGCGTCGAACCACCCGTCGCCCGCAGGGTCACCGGCGGCGTAGGCGTCGGCACCGGCGGCGTACAGGTCCGCGACGCGGTCGACGACCGACGCGGGGAGCGCGGGCGGCTCGTGGTCACACAACGGCCGCCAGTCGGCGACAGCCTCGGCGTCGGCACGGGCTTTCGCGTCGGCGACGGCGTCGACCCACTCTGGGTGTTCCCGGCGGTAGAACTGCCGGACGACCTCCTTGGACACCTGTTGGCCGTCGTGTGCAAAGCGGTTCTCGTCGAACGTCCCGGCGACATCCGCGACGCCGACCTCGCCGTCGGCCCAGTAACACTCGATTTTCCCGTCCTGGTGGTCGAGCCCGGCGGCGGCGGCGCGTTCGGTCACGACCGCCTCAACCGTCCGCGCCAGTTCCGCGAGGCGGTCGACGCTCGCTCGGCCGGCCAGCCGGTCGGCGGCCGCGCGGTCGAGGTACCGGTCCCGTTCCTCGAATTTCGTCGAGAACTCCACCACCGGCTCCGGGAGATCGACCGGCTCGTCGGGCCACTCCGCGTGGTCGAGCCCGAGATCGGCAGGCTCGCGGCGGTCGCGCAGACTCGACCCGACGGGAACGGCGTTGCGGAACACCACCTCCAACGGGACGAGGTAGTTGTCGCCCGCGTCGTCGTGGAACGCGTCGTAGTCGTAGCCGTTCGGACCGTCCCCGGTGTACGGCAGCTCCGGCACCGCGACGAGTTCGATCGCCATCTCGTCGGGCGGGGCGGGCGCGTCCGACAACGACCGGACCGGGCCACCGTCGCGGGCGACACCGCGGTAGTGGGTCGGAACGTCCGCCGACTCCAGTAGTTCGAACGTCGCCGCGCCGGCGAGACACAACGCCGCTCCCTTCCCGGGAATCGCGTCGGGCATCTGTCCCCAGTCGAACACGGAGTAGGCGTCCGTGAACTCGAACCGTCCGCGGCCGACAGTCGTCTCCGTCGCCGGCTCCGCGACGGAGAACTGCTTGACGCTCGTCACACCGACCCCTGCGGTCGGGGGGTACCTGTAGCTTTCCACTCCCGCGAGACGGGAGACCGACGGCCGTGTCGGTCAGCCGTCGGCAACAGTTCGGGCGAGTCGGTCACGGGCGTCGTCGACGGCCGCGAGCGTCTCCGTCGCCGTCGCCAGAATCGGGTTGGAGCTGTCGAGGTCGGCGTAGATGTAGTCGAACCAGTGTGGGTGGTCGGACGTGTGGGCGTGGACCTCGCGTTGGCGTTCGCGTGTCAGATCCGCCACCGCCGACTCGTGCCAGTCGAGTCGGTCGGCGGCGGCGACACAGTCGGGGACGGCGGCGTCGTCGGGAGGGGTGGCCGTCGCCGCCTCCGCCGCCGGCTCCAACACGTCCGTCGCCTCTTGGAGCCGGCGCTCCTCGGTGTCGAGTCGGGACAACACCGTCTCTCGGCGGTCGGCGGCCGCGTCGGCCGCCCGCAACAACGTGGCCTGGAGCGCCGGCGTCAGGGCAGCGCCGCCGGCGACGGTGGTCGCGACCGCGCCGGAGAACTCCGCCGCCATGCTCTCTGTCGCCGTCTCGTCGTACTCCGAGTCGTGGTGTGGCGTCGACAGTACCGTCTCCTCGTAGGCCGTCTGCACCGCCCGGAGTCCGTCGGCGGCGGCCGAGTCGCCGGGCGGTGGACCGGTCGCACCGGCGGCGCCTCGGGTCGCCGTTCGCGCTGGGCCGCCGGTCGTGGCCACCGACCCGCGGGTCGACGAGTCACCGGTGGGGGCCGGACTCGTCTCCAGCCGGGCGACACGCCGGCGGAACTGTTCGAAGGCGTCGCGTTCCGCGACGGCACGACGCCGTTCCGTGGTGACCGCCTCGCGTGCGTCCCCGAGACGAACGAGTGTCACGCCGGTCACCACGAGAACGACCGCGAGGAGAATCGCGGCCGTGATCAACAGCTCCGGACTGCCACACCCCGTCACGCGACAGACGGAGGAAGCGCCCGCTTCGAGGCTCTGGGCGGACATCCGACCGGCCGCACCGACGGGAGCGTTCGACCCCGGCATCGAACGAATGTGTGAACTAGTCACACATGACTGTTGCCCCTCGTTCTCTCCTCGTGAACTTCGGGTAGGGTCTCCAGACGACTACCGCTCGACAGGTGGAAGTGACACCGCAAGCGCCTGCTCGTCGTCTGCGTCGGACGCCGG
>JAHENP010000122.1 GCA_018609965.1 Haloferacaceae archaeon | reverse complement strand
GATCCCGTCTTCGCCGGCTCCACAGTCGCGGAGATACAGTGAGCCGTCGTCGCCGTGGAGTTCGAGACTGTTGAACTCTCGACTCCGATGTGGGGCGTACAGACTCGCCGTGAGCCGGACGAGCGGGCCGTCCGCGAACGACAGCGTCGCCTCGACGTGGCTGGGTGCCGACGGCGCCGTGGACTCGCGGCCCGGCCACGGGGCGGCGGCGTCGGCCGTCCGGACGCGAGCGACCGGGCCGAACCACGCTGCCAACAACGTCAGCGGGTAGACACCGCCGTCGTACAACGGGCCGACATCCAGAAACGACTCGGGGTCGTCGTGCCACTCGGTCACCCGCCCGACATGTGCGTGGGCGTACGCGAGTTGCACGTCACCGAGTCGACCGTCGGCCAACAACCGGCCGGCCCGCCGCTGTGCGGGGTGTCGCGGGGCGACGGGTGCACACCCCAGCGCACGGTCCCGGTCGCGGGCGAGCGCGACCAACCCCCGTGCGCGGTCGGGGGCCAGCGCCAACGGTTTCTGACAGAAGACGTGGCGGTCGGCAGTAAGCGCGCGCTCGACGACTGCAGCGTGGGCAGCGTGGTTCGTCAACACGACCACGAGTGGCGCCGGGTCGGCCGCGAGCATCGCGTCAAGATCCGTGTATGCGGCCGCGTCGAGCGTCTCCGCGACGGCGTCGGCCCGCTCGGGATCGAGATCACACACCCCGGTGACGGACAGTGGGGTGTCGTCGAGGTCGGCGGCGTACGCCGCCGCCGCCGCCCCCGCACCGACGAACAGACAGTTCACGAGGTGCATACGAACCGCGGCGACATGAAACCGGGGACTCCGGCACGACGCGACACGGCTCGATGTGATCCGGCTCGTCTGGATCGAGCTGTCGTCGGATTGATACCGCACCACCCACTGCCTGGGATCAGTGGCACGTGTCGCTGTCGTCCACAACACACTCGATCTCCGCGGTGGGGCAGACGCCGTCTGTCTCCACGCCTGTGAGGCACTGTCTCAGGACCACGACGTGACGTTACTGACGCTGTCACACCCGCCGCTCTCGACACTCGACGACCTGTTCGACACGGACACGCGTGGCGTCCGTGTCGAGACGCCGACTGTCGGGCGCGTGAGCGAGCGACTGTTCGCCGCGGTGCCCCCCGATCAAGTCGGCCCACAGCTTCCGTTCTGGAGTCTGTTGCTCCAACGCAGTCTCCGCCGCCGGCGCGGGGAGTTCGACCTCGTCGTCAGCACCGCCAACGAGTTCGCCGTGCCGGGGCCGTCCGTCCAGTACGTCCACTACCCGCAGTTCCGCAGACACGTCGACGACGAAGGATCGGTCGCCGACCGGCTGTGGAGCCGACTCGCGGTGTCTGAGGGCGTCCCGTCGGACGCACGACTGCTTGCGAACTCCTCGTACACCGCCAGGGCCGTCGAACGGCGCTACGGGCGAGAGCCGACTGTCCTCCATCCGCCGGTCGACCCCATCGAGGGGGAGACGGCGTGGGCGGATCGCGAAGACGGGGTCGTCGTGCTGGGACGGCTCGCCCCGGACAAACGGACGCTCGCGGCGTTGTCGGTGGTCGACCGCGTGCGAGAACGAGGCCACGACCTGTCGGTCCACGTCGTCGGGACCGCCGCGCCAGCATACCGCGAGTACGCCCAACGAGTCGAGTCGGCCGTCGCCGACCGGCCACACGCAACGCTCCACGGGGCGGTGTCGCGAGACCGACTGGAGGAACTGCTCACGTCGACGAAGTACGGCCTCTCTGCGAAGCCGGGGGAACACTTCGGGATGGCCGTCGCGGAGTTCGTCGCTGCGGGGATGGTGGCGTTTGCCCCCGACTCCGGCGGGCAACGCGACGTGCTCGACGGCGACCCGGAGCGGCTGTACGACTCGCCGGCGGATGCCGCCGCGACAATCGCGGCGGCCGTCGACCGCGGTGACCGGCCACGACTGCGTCGCGACCGGTTCGCTCGCGACCGGTTCCACGACCGGCTTCGAGCGATTGTTGAGACGGCGTTGCCCGCGGCGGCTCGCCGTCGCCACACGACATAAGTCCACGCGACTCCTGTGTGTGGTATGGCGACAGCCAACGACACCGGCAGGCTCGCGCTCGAAACGGTCACGCCGCTCCACTGGGCCGGCGTCGTGTTGGCGGCGATCACTGGCGTGCTCCACCTCGTGTTGACGGTCCGACTGGGCCTCGGCAGTCTCGCCGGCCTCGGGGGGAGTTTCCTCGTCGCCGGCGTCGGCTTCTTCGCCGGCGCGGCGGCGGTGGTGGCTGACTACCGCCGCCGACAGTTCTACCTCCTCGGAATCCCGTTCACCGCCGGGCAGATCGTGTTGTGGTACGTGCTCAACGATCCCTCTTTCTCGGGAATCACACTCGGGATCGTCGACAAGGTTGTTCAGGTCGCACTGATCGGCGTGCTGGCGGTGTTGTACAGCCGAGAGGGGTAGTCGCGATTCGAACGACGCGAGGTGTGTCCGCGTGCTCGCTCGGCTCAGTCGCCCAGATACTCACCCAGTAACGGCTCGACACGCTCGCGGGTGTCGTCGGGAATCGCCTCCGCCGGAGTGTTGATCGTCCCCTCCAGCGCGGTGTGGGCGTCCGGCGCCATCCCCTCGGGGAACTCCCGCACCGCGTGTTCGACGGTCGCCTTGATCGCCGTCTCGTTGTTCTTCGCGTGTTCCAACACCTCGCCGAGCCGGTCGTCCATCTTGCCGCGCCAGACATCGTAGTCGGTGACGCCCGCCAGCGTCGCGTACGCCATCTCCGCCTCGCGGGCGAGTTTGGCCTCCGGAATCGTCGTCATTCCGACCACCTCCCACCCCTGGTCGTGGTAGAACTCAGACTCCGCCTTCGTCGCGTACTGTGGCCCCTCGATACAGACGTAGGTGCCGCCCTCGACGACCTCGGCGTCTGTCGCCGCCCGCGCGGACTCCGCGAGGTGGGCGGCCAACTCGGGCGTGTACGGCTCCGCGAACGACTGGTGGACGACGACACCGTCGCCGTAGAAGGACAGCTCGCGGTGTTGTGTCTCGTCGTAGATCTGGTCCGGGACGACCAGCGTCTCCGGGGGGAGTTCCTCCTGCAGTGAGCCGACCGCGTTGCTGGCGATCACGTACTCGACGCCCTGCTGGGCCAGCGCGTAGATGTTCGCGCGGTACGGGAGATGGGTCGGCGACAGTTGGTGGTCCGGGCCGTGCCGTGGGAGAAACACCACCTCGCGGCCGGTGTCCCCGAACTCGCCGATCTCCAGATCCGTCGACGGCTCGCCGTACGGCGTGTCGACGGCGACGGTGCGGGTGTCGTGCAGCGGGAGGGCGTCGTAGATGCCGCTCCCGCCGATGAAACCGATTGTCACGAACGCCGGTTGCGCCGCTGTCCGATAAACGGTGTCGGTCGCGTGTGGGTGGTGTCGTCCACCGAGTTACTGTCTCCCGAACTGTCGTCTCGCCAGAACCGACGCCGAAAGGCTGTTACCAGCGATAGTCCTCACAGTCTGCACGAGTGTCAGCAGACAAGTCCATTCCCGTCACGGAGGAGACCCGCGAACAGCTCCACGACCTGAAGAAGCCCGGACAGACGTACGACGACTTACTGCAGGAACTGGCTCAACAACGACGCCGTGCGGAGTTGGCGGAGCGGTTCGACGATCTCGAAGCGGCCGAGAGCGACGAGTTGACCGCGCTCGGGGACGTCTGAGTACACCGTTCTGCTCGGAGACGACACACGCGAGTTTCTCGACGCGGCCGACGAGAAGACGACACGAGTTTGCACGGAGAAACTCGGCTGTCTCGCGGACAGACACCGTCCTCTATCTCGTTCGTCAGCGTGACAGCGAACCGCGTGTGTCCGAGATACTGCCGACAGACGATGTACACGATCGATACGGGTTCTGACGCGGGCTCGTGGGTTCGGGGCGTGACAGTCGTCTTTCAGAATGTTGGCCGTATGACTGGTTGCGTCGGATTCCAAACACTTTAGCCAACTCTGATCTAGCTGGAACGCGTGTCGAGTGAGGACGACGAGGGAGCACCGTGGTCGGCTGTGGACTCTGATCCGCCGGCGCATCGGTGTGGATTTGAGTTGTTGCCGGAGGATCTGGATTTGGGGGAGGAATACGACGATTTGGACGAGTGGCGTACAGATACAGCGTCTGCCAGCTGCTGCCGTGAGGTGTGGAACGACGGGCGGTGTCGGTGGCACGCTGACGCGGAACCGGAGGTGCTCCGAGAGGCGGTCGCAGAGCGTGACGAGCGCGTTCAGAATCTCGACGGGATCGTGCTGCGTGACGTGGAACTGGACGACAGTGTCTCGTTCACCGGCTGTCGGCTGCGGGCGGCGACGTTCGAGAACGTGACCGCACGGGAAGCGGACTTCGCTGACTGTAACCTCTCGAACGCCCAGTTCCCTGGCGCCGACCTCCCGAACGCCCAGTTCCCCGGCGCCTTCCTCCACCAAGCCGACCTCACCAGAGCAGACGCCCGCAAGGCCGACTTCACACCCGACGACGACACAGACCCGACGAACCTCGAAGACGCGGTTCTCCGGGAGACGGACCTCCGGGGGGCGGACCTCTCGGGCACCCGCCTCTACCAAACAGACCTCACCGACGCCCGGATCAACCGCAAGACGACCTTCGACGACACGACGGTGTACGAACGCAACCCCGAGCTGTCGGGGTGGTTCCGCGACACCACGGACGCCTACGGTGCCGCGGCGTGGGTCCACCGCCGGCTGGAACGCCTCCACGAGAGCGCTGCCGCCTCCGAGGAGGCTCGTCGGTACCACATCCGCAAACAGGAGGCGGAACAGGCCGACAACAAACGCCGCGCGCTCGGGCTACTCCGCGAGATGTTGACCGGTGATGGCTCGGACTCCTAGGACGACGCAGACACCGACGACTCGGACTCCGGAGACGACGCAGACGACCCCGACCCCCCGACGACCCCGCTCGTCTCCGCGTACCGCTACCTCTCGCTGTCGCTGATGTACCACCTCTCGAAACACGGCGAGAGCCTCCAACGGATCGGCTGGCGCGCCACGCAGATCATCCTCGTCGCCGGCGTGCTCTACCCGCTTGCGGGCGGGATTGCGTCGGACTCCACGAACACGACCCACGAGTTTCCCGGTGGCGATGTTCTGGCGGCCGACTCCCTCTCAACAACGGTAT
>JAHENP010000121.1 GCA_018609965.1 Haloferacaceae archaeon | reverse complement strand
GCGACGCCGACCTCTGTCCCGTCCGTGACGGCCGCCCAGACGAGCAGTGAGAGGTCGCCGCCGGCCGACTCGGGAGCCGCGTCACCCGCCCCGTCGGCCACCTCGGCGGGCGCCCCGTTGGCCGCCTCGGCGGACGCTCCGACGACCGCCTCGGCGGTCGTCACGGGGTCGAAACTGCCGACCCCGCCTTCGATCCCGACGCCGAAGTCGGCGCCGGTCTCGTGGGCCGCAACCGCGCGGGTCACCGCGCCGCGGCGTGTCTCCGCGTGGCCGCGGGGTTGTTCGGAGACGCCGGAGTCGACGGGCTCTGCGCGGACAGTCGCGTCCACGAACCGGTCTGTCGCCGCCGAGTCGTGGAACGCGGCCTCCGTCGCGGCACGTTTCACCGGGTTGCCGGAGCCGACCGTGACGAACACAGTGAGAACTTTCGACCGTTCGTGGAGAGTCTGACGCTCCCGGCACGTTGGACACGGTCGGTGAATCACCACGGAACGGGTCGTTCCCGCCGGATCTGGCACAGTCGGGTCGTGCCACTCGGTCGCGGCGAGCGTGTTTCGACCGATTTAAACCCTCGGTCGGAGTACAGTTTTCGACACGGAAGCGTCCCGGGGGGGTCTGGTCACCGTTCACCGGGGCACTGCAACTCACACATGAGCGAGAGACGAACGATTCGGTCCCGGCGGCGGGATCAAGAGACGACGACAGAACAGGAACAGGAAGACGACGGGCTGGCGTGTCCGGAGTGTAGCGGACAGGTCATCAGCGACGAGACACACGGAGAGAGTGTCTGTGCGGACTGTGGGCTGGTCGTCGAGGAGGACGACATCGACCGCGGGCCGGAGTGGCGCGCGTTCGACGCCAAGGAGAAAGACGAGAAATCCCGTGTCGGTGCCCCGACGACGAACACGATGCACGACAAGGGGTTGTCGACCAACATCGACTGGCGGGATCAGGACGCCTACGGACGGTCGTTGGACTCCCGGCAACGCCAGAAGATGCGCCGGCTCCGCAAGTGGAACGAACGGTTCCGCACCCGCGACTCGAAGGAACGGAACCTAAAACAGGCGTTGGGTGAGATCGACCGGATGGCCTCCGCGCTCGGGCTCCCGGAGAACGTCCGGGAGACCGCGAGTGTGATCTACCGGCGCGCGCTCGACGAGGATCTCCTGCCGGGGCGGTCCATCGAGGGTGTGTCGACGGCGTGTACGTACGCTGCCGCGCGGATGGCGGACGTACCTCGCTCGCTCGACGAGATCAGCGAGGTCTCTCGGGTGGGCAAAGACGAGATTGCTCGCACCTACCGGTACGTCGTCCGGGAGCTGAAGCTGGAGGTGAAACCCGCCGATCCGGAGAGCTACGTGCCGCGGTTCGCGTCTGATCTTGAACTGTCCGACGAGACGGAACTGCGCGCGAAGGAGTTGTTGACGAACGCCAAAGAGAAGGGGATTCACTCCGGGAAGTCCCCGGTCGGGCTCGCGGCCGCCGCGGTGTACGCCGCCGCGCTCCTCACCAACGAGAAGACCACACAGGCCGCGGTGTCGGAGGTGGCCGACATCTCCGAGGTGACGATCCGCAACCGCTACCACGAGCTGTTGGAAGCCGAGAGCGGCCTCGCCGCCTGAGGCGGGTCGTTCGCCTCGTTTCCTCGACACCGCGCCGTCGACGAGCTACAGCACCGCGTCCAGCCGGTCGGCGGCCCGCACAGCGAGCGCGGCGATGGTGAGCGTGGGGTTCATCGCGCCGCCTGTCGGGAACGTGCCGGAGCCGACGAGCCAGCAGTTGTCGAGATCGTGGGTCCGTAGCTCCGGGTCGACGACGCTCGCGTCCGGGTCAGTCCCCATCCGGGTCGTCCCCATGTGGTGGTACGCGGGGCCGGTGTCGGCGGGGCCGACGGTCCACTCCGGGGTGACGCCCAGCTCCGACAACACCGCAGTCTGGATCTTGTTGGCACGGCGGAGTCCGGCGCGGGTGCGGTCGTCGAGCGACCAGTGGATCTGCGGAACGGGGTTGCCGTGGTCGTCCGTCCGCGAGGTGTCGAGTTCGATTCGGTTCTCCCGGCGAGGGAGCTGTTCGACGAGCGCACCCATCGCGAGGTGGGTGCCGTAGTCGCGTTGGAGGTCAACGAGAAGGTCGTCACCCCATGTGTCGGCGTTCAGGGCGGTCGTCACCGGCGAGGGGCCAGCGTAGTTGAGAAACTCTAGTTTCATCCCGACGACGGGGTCGGCGTCGTCGTAGAACTGGTGACACTCGCTGGTGTTGAACCCGACGTGGTTCTGGTCCGTCTGGCGGTCGTCGGTGCCGCCGGCGCCGGCGAACAGGTGGTCACAGAAGAACCGGCCGACGGCGCCCGAGGAGTTGGCGAGCCCGTCGGGGTACGTCTCCGACCGCGAGAGGAGAAGGAGCCGCGGCGTCTCCACCCCGCCGCAGGCGACGACGAACTGCCGGGCCGACTGGGTGTGTGTCTCCCCGTCGGGCGTGGCGTACGTCGCCTGCGTGAGTCGGTCGCCCGCCCGGTCGTGGTCGAGCCGTTGGACCGGCACGCGGTCGATCACCCGCGCGCCCGCCGCCTCGGCGGCCCGGACGTGCCGCTCGGCGGTGTACTTCGCGCCGGAGGGACAGACGGGCTGGCAGGTGCCGTAGCCGACACAGGCGGGTGCCTCGTCGGTCCCCTCGGAGTTGCGCGCGTTCGGGACACTGTGCATGTCGAGCCCCAGCGACTCACACGCCTCCGCGAACACCGAGTCCGACCGCGAGGGCGGGAACGCCGGCAACGGGAACGGCTCCTCGCGAGGCGGGGCGTACGGGTTGTCGTCGGCGCCGGCGACGCTCAACTCCCGCTCGGCGGCCGCGTAGTACGGCCGGAGGTCGTCGTAGTCGATCGGCCAGTCCGTCCCGACGCCGTGTCGCGTCTGCATCTCGAAGTCGCGTTCGTGGAGCCGCATCACCATCCCCTGCCAGTGGAGCGTCGACCCGCCGACACCCTTCACCCGGGCGGCGTTCAACGGGTAGTCGCGGTCACCCTCGTTGGTGTAAGCGTCCCGCTGGCCCCCCATCCCCCAGGGGTTCTCCTCGCCCGGTCGGAGGTGGCTGTCCAGTTTCTCCCGGCGCGACTCGTCGTCGAACCGCGGGCCAGCCTCCAACACGACCACGTCGTGGCCCGCCTCCGCCAGGCGGGCGGCGACGATGGCCCCGGCGGGACCGGCGCCGACGACACACACGTCCGCACGCGGTTCGGGGGTGCGGTCAGCCACCCGCCTCACCCCCGTCGGCGTCGGTCGTTCTGTCGTTGTTCGCGGTTCCATCGCTGTCGCCTCCGGCTGTCGGGTCACGAGTCTCGACCGTCGGGTCCCGCGTCTCGGCTGTCGGGTCCCGCGTCTCGGTAGGACTCGCGCGCTGGTACTCCGGTGACAACTGCGTGCGGTAACCACCGGGGTGGCCGATCGGGTTCGGGGTGCCGGCCAACCTCCCGCCGGTCGGCGAGGCGTACAGTGCGTACAACAGGTCGTTGACAACGTAGTAGCGGACGCGCCCGGGGAGCAACCCCTCCGGGTCCGGATCGGC
>JAHENP010000120.1 GCA_018609965.1 Haloferacaceae archaeon | reverse complement strand
GAACCGTGGCGATCACACGGCTACACTCTCCGGTGTCGTTCCCAGTGTGTGGGACTCGACCGGAATCCACACCACGATACAGCCGTAGCGTCGGTATGGACGAGCGACGTCGACAGGGTGGCCGGAACGGTGCACCAGCCGACGGACGCAGCCGACGGGCGTTTCTCGCGGCCGCTGGCAGCGGGCTGGCGGCGGCGACGGCCGGCTGTCTCGGGTTTCAACTCGACTCGGCGGGGTTCGCGCCGCCGCCGGTCGTCGAGGACCGACCGAGCGCGGTGTACGTCCCCGGTCACTCCGAGGGGATGGGGATGCTCGGCCGCGCGGAGACCGACGACTACGCCGTCGCGGTAACGTACTCGTACGCCCACCGGTTCTGGAACGTCAACGGCGACGACACCGCACGAACCGACGCCGAGCCAGACGACGATGTCCACCTGATGGCGACCGTCTGGGACCCCGAGACCGGGAGTATCCTCCCGGAGACGGGTGTGGAGGTGGCGATCAAACGGGACGGCGAACTCGTCACCCAGGAGGTGGTGTACCCGATGTTGTCACAGACGATGGGGTTCCACTACGGCGGCAACTTCTCGTTGGCCGGCGACGGCAGCTACACCGTCGACGTGACCGTCGGCGCCGTTCGGACTCGTCGCACCGGTGGGTTCCGTGACCGGTTCGAGGAGCCGGCGACGCTGTCGGTCGGGTTTGACTACGCGCGTGCCGACCGAGACGCACTCTCCGTCGAGCGGTTCGACGACCGCGCCGGCACCCGGGATGCGCTCGCGCCGATGGCGATGGGCGGGTTCCCGGACGGGAAGCTGCCGGCGGCCGATGCGCTCCCCGGGACGTTGCTCGGCACGCCAACCAGCGACGACGCGACGCTCGCGACAACGTTGTTGGACAACCCCCCTGCCGGCGTGGACGGTGACAACCCGTATCTCGCGGTGTCGGCCCGGACGCCACACAACCGACGGGTGATCCCCGCGATGGCGCTGACCGCGGCGGTGCGGCGCGACGGCGGGACGGCCGCGGAGACGGGGTTGACCCGCACGCTCGACCCCGAGTTGGGCTACCACTACGGCGCCACGCTGGACGTGCAGTCGGGTGACGAACTCCAACTGACGCCGACGGTCCAACCGCAGGTCGCGCGCCACGAGGGGTACGAGACCGCCTTCGGCGGCGTCTCGGGGGGGATGGAGCCGGTGACGATCTCTGTCAGGCTGTGAGTACCCCTCCCGCCCGAGCGTCCATACTGCTTGGTCGAGTATACCAAAAGCCACTCGTAAGAGGAGCACACAGAGTAATACGTAATGTCGAGTAGCGTCGATTGTGGCGAAGTCATCAGTGTCTCGAAGAAGGGACAGGCGACCATACCGAAAGAACTGCGCGAACGGTTCGGAATCGAAGCCCCGGGGAAGGTTCTCGTTCGCGAGGTAGACGGGAAGGTCGTCGTCGAACCACTCCCATCGGTCGAGGAGATGCGAGGGGTTCACGCCGGCGACTACGAGGATGGTGCAGTTCTGTCCCACCTACAGGAGATGAGACGGGAGGACGAACGGGTAGAAGCCGAAGAGTCTGCAGGCCCAAAACTGGGTGAAGATGACTAGCTACGTCTTCGACACGGAGCCGCTGATCGCCTTCTTTTATGACGAACCGGGTGCATCGACTGTGAGTGAGCACCTCCAAGCGATCGACGCTGGGGAGGCGGACGGAGTGATCTCTCACGCGACCGCGGCCGAGATCGTCTACAAGATCGCACGCTTCGAGACCGGGAGTCCGAATCAGGCTCAACCGACCGACCAGGAGTACGCGGCGGGTCGACAGGATATCCGTATCCTCCGCGGTTACGGTGTGACAGTAGAGACGCCCCCTTGGGACGCCGTTGCTCAGGTCAAAGGGCCGGGTGGGATCTCACTCGGGGACTCGTACGCCGCTGCGTTGGCCCTCGACACTGGAGCGACGCTCGTCGTCGGTGCAGACCCGGAGTTCGGGGATCTATCCGACGAGATCGAACTCCAGCGCGTTCGCGACGACCCGGTTTGAACCGGGCGAATCTCCCGAACTCGTTTTCTCGCCCGACCGAGTCGCACCGCTGAAACCCTCGCGGCACGAACGTCTCGTGTGAGCGACGACACACTGGCCGTCTACTCGGATTTCGTCTGTCCGTTCTGTTACCTCGGCCGCGCCGCCCTGCGGGAGTATCTCGCCGACGCCGACGACCCGCCGGCCGTCGAGTGGCGACTGTTCGACCTCCGCGGGTACAAACGCGACCCCGAGGGAGGGTTCCGTGACGTAGACGACGGGAAAGACGAGGACTACTTCGCGGAAGCGCGCGAGAACGTCGCCCGGCTCCGCGAGCAGTACGGCGTCGAGATGCAGTCGTTCGACGACGTGCCGGAGGTTGACTCCTGGGACGCCCAACAGGCGGCGTTGTACGTCCGGCAGGCGTCCCCGGGGTCGTTCGACAGCTTCTATCACGCGACGATGAACGCCTACTGGCGCGACGGTCGCGACATTGCCGACTCGGACGTGCTCGCCGATATCGCCGAGGACGTTGGCGTGTCGGGCGCAGAGGTGCGTGACGCTGTCACCGACGAGCGACTCGAAGCCGAGTTGGAGGATCATTTCGACCGCGCACAGCGCCGTGGGATCAGCGGTATCCCGACGTTCGTCTCCGACGACCACGCCGCTCGTGGGGCGGTGCCGCCCGCCCACCTCGAACGGCTGGTCGAGGGGGCCTGAGCCGAGCCGCTCGGGCGGGGACGGGCCGCCCTCCTCTCTGTGGGCTGGTGAACACCGACTGGTGGTTTATCCGTTCGACGGTCTATGCTCTGGGCATGACAGAGTTCGTGTTGTACGGCGGGAAAGGCGGCGTCGGCAAGACCACCCTCGCGGCCGCGACGGGGGTGAAGACGGCAGAAGCCGGGCGGCGGACGCTCGTCGTGAGCACGGACCCCGCACACAGCGTCGGCGACGCGTTCGACAGCCGCGTCGGAGAGCGGCCGACGAGCGTCCCGCCGGCTCGTGACCTGTACGCGTTGGAGATCGACCCGCGCGAGCGGTTCCAACGCCGCTACGGCGACACGTTCGACGAACTGCTGGGTGACGCTCAGTCGGTCGGACTTGACGTAGACCGCGACGACGTGGGTGACATCTCCGAGCGCGGGCTGATCCCGGGTGCCGACGAGGTCGCGGTCGTCGATCTGTTCGCGGAGTACGACGACCACGACGACTGGGAGGTGGTCATCTTCGACACCGCACCGACCGGCCACACGCTCCGGTTGTTGGAACTGCCGGACGTGCTCGACACGACGGTGGGGAAACTGCTGTCCGTGCGCGAGCGAGTCAGCTCCGTAACGGACACGGTCGGGCGCCTGTTGGGCGGCGGCGACGACGGTGGGAGCAGTCGATCCTACAGCGACCGGGCGAGTGATCTCCAGTCGGCGATGGACCAGGTCGGTGACCGTCTCCAGGCGTCTCGCCACACGGAGTTCCGTGTCGTCACACTTCCCGAGCAGATGGCGCTGGCGGAGACGAACCGCCTGCTGGGCCAGCTCGACGAGGCGGGTGTGCCGACGGACACCGTGCTCGTCAACAAAACGCTCGCGGAGCCGCCGGGCGACTGTCCGAACTGCGCGCCGCGGTACGAACGCCAACAGGCCGTGCTCGACGAGGCGCGGGAGACGGTCGGCCGGGACGTGGTGGAGGTGCCACTCGCGCCCGAAGCCGATGGGCTCGACCGCGTCGAGACCGTCGCCGAGCACCTCCCCGAAGTGAACTGAGCGGTTGTCGGGGTGGGTCCGGCGCGTGTCGCCACTCGCCGCGGACGCACGGTTGATACGCGTCGAGTCCCAACGATACGGAAACCGACGATGGTGAACTACTACGTCCACGACGGCGACCGGCTGGTGGAGACGGCCGTCGATCTCGCCCGTCAACACGTTCCGGAGGGGCGCGTCCAATCGCTCGTCGACGGGAGCGACTGTGTCGTCACTGCCGGTGACAGTCGGCTGGTGGTCGACCTGCGGCGCGGGAAGTACGACGTGTACGCCGAAGGCGAGGTTGTCGGGAAGTACACCGACTGGGACCGCGCGTTGGCGAAGTACGAGACGTTGTTAGAAGGCTGAGGGACGACACCATCGACACACTGAAGCTATCGACACTGCTCTATGTGCGGCTCCGAGCACTCTAGATAGACAATAAACTGTATTCGGGCGGGAATACTCACTGGTACGTTTTCACCGAAACGCCAAGCCGTCTGAAGTCGGTGACATTCTCTGTAAGAACAGTATCATCGAGGACATCGGCGCAAGCAGCAACGTGTGCGTCAGTGATTTCGACACCTGCGTGGCCACCGGCTTCGTCGTCTGCCGTCGCAAGGAGCCTCCCGGCACGTTCGGCAATCACACCGTTGATTTCGACGTACGGATACGCTAGCAGTGCGTTCTGAACCTCTCGGGCAGTCGTATCACTCCGAGCGGTAGCAACACCGTAGTACACCTCGGTGACGACCGGTGTCGGGAGCCACTGTGTTTCGGCGCGTGAAGCAAGTCGTTCTCCTGTCTCGAACGCATCGCGATCTCCCCCCACCAGATCGAGGAGATACGAACTGTCCAGAATCACGAGTCGTCGAGTGCCTCGCGGGCGGCGTCAAGCCGCCCGCTCCGCCCGCGGAGATCGGCGGCCGCCGCCTTCGCTGTCGCCGCTTCCTCGTCTGTCAGAAGTCCAGCGACCGACTCCGGGTGCGGCCCTCCCGTGACCCGACGGAGTGTCTCCTCCATCGTCTCCCCGTCGCGGCTGTGTGCTCGGAGCCACTCGTAGTACCCCTCGGACAGTTGGATCGTCTCGCTCACACGAGTAGCTCGAACACACGGGGAAAAGTAGACTTCGGCGGTACTCCAGATGGACACGTGACCGCTCGGTCGCCACAGCACGGTTGAGGGAGCTGACCCGCTCACGCCGCCGGACTGTACGCGTCCGAGAACAGGTTCAACACGAGCACGCCGCCGACCACGAGCGTCAGCCCGACCACGCCGGCGAGGTCGACGGACTCGTCGAACGCCACCACGCCGACCGCGACCGTGCCGACGATACCGACTACGCGAGCAGGGAGGCGCTTGCTCGGCTGATGTGATCGACCGCAGTCACTGTCTTCCGTCGGTGTGTTCGAACTCGGGAAGACGCTCCGGCCGTAGGACACCGACAACGCCACCGACGAACAATGCCACACCGACGACTCCGCCCGGGACCTGCAACGGATGTGAGACACCGCCGACTGTGGCGACGAGCATTCCGCCGCCGAGTACGGCCGCAGCGGCGGCGGCGACTCGAGGAGACGGGCGTGGCAGGACCACCAGTGACGCGTTAGCGAGTCCGTACACGACACACAGACTGCCGAACGAGACCATCGCTACGGAACTCCCGGCAAACACCGCTACGGTCACCAGTCCGCCACTGACAGCGGCAGCCCCGTCGCCGACATGACCGACGTAGCCGAGGCGACGGAGGACGGTCCCGCTCAGTAGTCCGAGACCGCCCGCAATGGCACCGAGACCGCGGAATAGCGTCGCCGCGTTCCCGTTTCGTACCGTCTCGGCGAGCAACGGAGCGACGTACACTACCCCTGCAAACGAGATACCGACGAGTTTGAGCCGTCTCCAGTTTCCCATCGGTTACATTTATTGGTTTTTGTTAAGAGTGTGCTGGTCGTGCTGCTGACAACCGGCAGACGGGTGCATTGACCTCCTCCCACGGGTGAAGTCGTGGGATTCCACACGCGGTGGGGGTCCCGGTGATGACGCACCTGGTGGCAACTTTCCCCTCGTGGGTACTCCGGTTCGCGGGACGCTGGTTTGGCCACATACGGAGTCTGAGGTGTTCGCCCTCGCGGGCCGCATCCGCTCCCAGCGACCATCGTCTCTCGGCTCTCCCGAGACCACAGGCCGGGCCATCGACCCGACGCACCGCCACGCAGTGTGATGGAGCGTCCCAATTCGACGCAATGCTGTTTTTTGACTACCCTTGTTGGCCACGAGGACGCCCTCACCGGAACGGTGTGGTAGCCGTTCGTCTGGCGGGCAGACCCCAACCCAACTGCCAGTTTTTCGCCGCCCTGCGTACTTTTTTCGCGGTTTCCAGTAGATTAACCGCTGGGGATGCAGATAGCCGTCGGCAGTGGTCTGGCGAACCGTGCTGTCGCTCGGACCCACCTGTGAATGGGTGGGTTTCCGCTCGCTACATGTCAGTCGCGTCGCGGCGGCCCAGGAGCGACCGTATCGCCCGCGACGGCCGCGAGTTCCGACTCCGTGACCGGCTGGGAGGTCGTGTTTACCCCCGCGGCCCGGGCGATTCGAACCGGTGCCGGCGGGTGGAGGTTCGCTCGTTCGAGGAGGGGGTCGTCGTAGAACACCTCGCGTGGCGTGCCACGACCGACGACGTCGCCGTCGGCCATCACACAGACACGGTCGGCGATCTCGGCCGCGAACGACAGATCGTGTGTCGAGACGACGACACTGATCCCCGCCTCGCGCACCTGCCGGATACGGTCGGCGACCAGCCGGGAGCGTTCGGGGTCGAGCCCCGCGAGCGGCTCGTCGAGTACGATCACGCTGGGGTCGGTGACGAGCACGCCGG
>JAHENP010000119.1 GCA_018609965.1 Haloferacaceae archaeon | reverse complement strand
TCGGCGGGACCGACGCGAGCGACGTGCTCGACAGCGTCGCCGACTCTGTCCCCGTCCCGTCGACCGACTGAGTCAGACAAACCCGTCCCATCCACCGACCACGGCGTCCAACCCCGACACCGACAGACGCAGTCGGCGCGCGAGACCGCGGTGTGGAACGACACAACGAGAACACTGGCTCCACCCTCCGACAGATCGACCTAAGACGCGACACAGTCCGGACGAACAGAGTAGTTCGCGGTACCGTGCGGTGCGGAGGCAGAGCGAAAGCGGTGCGGAAGCGGTGCCGTGCGGTGCGGAGGTGGAGCGAAAGCGATGCGGAGGCGGCGCGAAACGGCACCAGCGTTCAGACGCGAGGGAGGGCCGAAGGCCCGAGCGAGCGCCCGCTCGCGGGTCGTTCCTCCCCGTTCGCGTCGAGGCTCTCCCGTTCGGTCGAGCCTCGCAGTTTTTCATCACCGGATCGCGCCGCGATCCGGTTAGCAGCCAGATCCCGGCGGGATCTGGCAGCATCGACGTTTTTTCCTTGGGTGGGCGCGCGGAGCACGCCCACCCGAGGAGTGAAAAAGGTCGGCGGTAGATATATGTCCCACCCCAGAGAACGAATCTGGTGGAGGTCTACTCGCGTGCAAATCTCCGACGAACTCGTCTGTCTGTTCAGTGCGGAAGTAGAGGAGGACGGTGACCGATACGTCGTCGAAGTGCCACGCCGGGAGGTCGACACCGGCGGACTGGAGGCCGGCGAGGTCCAACGCGTGGCGTTGATCGAGCAGTCCGGATCGACCGACACCGACGACGGGGGGGAGACAACAGAGGGTCCACAGCCGCCCGTCGACGAAGGTGAGATTCGGTACGTCGAGGTCGAGGATCTCGGCAAACAGGGGGACGGTATCGCTCGCGTCGAGCGGGGGTACGTCATCATCGTCCCCGGTGCGGAGGTCGGCGAACGCGTCAAGATCGAGGTGACCGAGGTGAAGTCGAACTTCGCGGTCGGCGAGATCATCGAAGAGGACCTGTAGTCGGTCCTCAGATGTCGACAGTCCAGTAGGAAACGGAGGCGAACCGGTCGCCGACGTTCGTCTTCCCGACGGTGGTGTCGACCGAGCGGAACGGTGCCGCCACCCCGTTGGGGAGTTTCCTGTAGAAACCGTACGGGAACACGAAGTCGTGTGCCGCACCACGCAGCGACAGCCCCGCCTCGTCGACGAGCCGCCGGACCTCGCTGTCGGCGTACAGCCGCGACCCCATCGGCAACGCCCAGTTGTACAACACCCGCAGTGAGGTGTCGTTGAACGTGTCGAAAAACACCGTCGACGACGACACGCGCGCCAACTCCTGCAGGAACGAGACGGGGTCGTCCGCGAGGTGGAAGAATCGCATCGCGACGACGGCGTCGAAGTGGTCGTCCGGGAACGGGAGCCGGCCGGCGTCCCCGCGGAGGAACTCGATCCGGTCGGCGACGCCGGCCCGTCCGGCCTTCTGTCGCCCCTGTGTGAGCATCGCCTCGGAGATGTCGAGCCCGGTGATGTCCGCGCCGCGCTCGGCCAACATCACGGTGAACCGGCCGGTCCCGCAGGCGATCTCGAGAACCTGCCGGTCGTCGACCGGTCCGATCGCGTCGAGTACGGCCGCCTTCTCCCGGCGGTCGATCAGCCGCCCGCCGCCGGAGAACCGCTTGTCCTCGTAGGCCTGGGCGACGGAGTCGTCTTGGTACCACTCCTGTCCCTTCACGCTGTCGTGTGGCTCCCGCACGGAGACAAAAAACGGTAGTGATACGACTCGGCGACGACGACTGGTGTGACACCCGCCGCTGCGTCAGTTGTCGCCGTGTCACCAACCGACACGACAGCCGCCCGCTCGTCGTGACGGTCACCCGCTCGTTGTGACGACCGTCCGTTCGTCGCGACGGTCTCCTGCTCGTCGTGACGGTCACCCGCTCGTCGCGACGTTCTCCGCTGGCACCCGGACGATGACGCGCGGTCCGGACTCCTCGCCGTGGTGTGGGTACTCGTCGACACCCATGTACTGTTGTGCGAGCGTGTCGATGTGGTCGTCTGCGCTGTCCTCGATCAGCTCCGCCTCGGCCCGGACGGAGACGTACCGGTACGGATCGTCCGGATCGAGCACGGAGACGCCGACCTTCGGGTTCGCTCGGATGTTCCGTTCCTTCTGGCGGCCGCGTGCGGTGTTCAACAGGATCGCGTCCCGCCCGTCGTGGTCGACCCACACCGGCGTCACCTGCGGGGTACCGTCTGGCATGACCGTCGAGAGGTGTGCGTACGACTCCGCGGCGAGAATGTCGATGTGTGACTCTGGAATCACACTCCCCGGTCACCCGGCGAGCAGTTGAAGCTTGGCGACTCGGTCCGCACGCCCTGTCACACACCGTCTCCTCGTGAGAAATCGTGTACAACTCGGACCCGAATTAACAGTAATAGAATGACCTTATACGCCCTCGTACAGTTGCGACCCGACTTGACTGTATGCAGGCAACCTTTACCAACTCGCTCGGGTTTCCTGTTGGTATGAGTACGAGTCGTGCGGAGGCGCAGCAGGACGAGTTGTTGAGCGAGGAGGAGTACCGGGAACGACTCCGCGAACTGCCACCCAGCGCGAAGCTGGTTGCGAAGGTGTTGGAAGACGCGACGCCGTTGTCACAGGGCCAACTCGCCGAGGAGACGTTGTTGCCGGACCGCACGGTGCGATACGCGCTGAACCGGTTGGAGGAGACGGGGATTGTCGGCTCGCGGTACTCCTTCGAGGACGCCCGGAAACAGGTGTACTACCTCAACACCTGACCCCGGAGCCGTCTGCGATCCACCGTTGCGCGACCCGATACCGCGCGACCAACCGTCACGGAGCCTGTCACTGCGCGACGCTGGCGGCGTTCGACACAGCTTTTTCACCGGGGACACGTACGCACTATCATGGAGCTCTCGGTGGTGGTTCCGACACTCAACGGTCGGGACCGGCTCGCGGCGACACTCGACACCCTGGCAGCGGTCGTCCCCGCGGCAGAGGTGATCGTCGTCAACGGTCCGTCTGCGGACGGCACCACCGGGATGGTACGAGACCGACCGGACGTGGACCGGCTCGTCGAGGTGTCCGAGCGCAACGTCAACGTCGCGCGCAACGCCGGACTGGCGGCCGCGACCGGTGACGCCGTCGCCGTCGTTGGTGACGACCACCGCGTCACCGACGAGTGGCCCGACGCGGTCCGGGACGCGCTCGACCGTGGTGCCCGTGTCGTCACCGGCCCCTGCCGGCGGGAGGTTCACGGCGGCGCGACCAGCGAGTCGGCCGAGCGGACGGAGATCGGTGGCCGCGAGGTGACGTACTTCCACGGCGACAACGTCGTCTTCGACGCCGCCACCGTCGACCGGCTCGACGGGTTCGACGAACACCTCGAAACCGGTGGCGCTCGCGACGCCGCCCACCGGCTCGCGGGACTCGGCGTCGACATCGAGTGGGAGCCGGCGGTCGCGACGGTCAGACAGACCGAGGCGGCCGACGGCGGCCGGAAACGGACGGACTGGCGGTGGCGCTACCGGTCGCTCGCCTACCGGCTGGGGAAGAACTACGGTCTCCGGCCGGCGTCGGTGTGGCCCGTCTTCCGGCACGCGGTCGTCGACGCCGTTGAGGCCGCGGCCGGCGTTGTGCGCGGCGAGAACGCACCGACAGAGTGGTTCGGCAACGGCAGAGATGTCGTCGGCGGCATCTGGACTGGGCTCTCGGAGGGACTCGTCGCCCGGGCGCGAGACCGCTCGTCGACACGAAACCCCAACGGGCTCAGCGAACGACGGGACCGTGCCGTCGCCGTCCACGAGACGGACGACCCACGGGAGCCAGCGGCGGACGACCGGCCGGAACAGGAGACGAACTCGGAGTGACGACCGCGTCGGGAACACTCAGTCGAGTGGGCGGTCTCACCCGCCGCCGGAACCCAGCTCGGGGACGACCCGTGCGGGGTTCCTGTCGAACACCTTGTTGAGGTGATCCTCGGAGAGATCCAGCGTGAGCACCTCCATCACACCAACGTTCGGATGTGCGTCGGGGGCGCCGGAGCCGAAGACGATCCGGTCGGGGTGTTCGAGCAGTCCGCGTTCGAGCAGGTCACGGTACCGGACGAACGCGGTGTCGAGATACACCTCGTCGAACTCCTCCAACAGGTCGATCGCCTCGTGCATCAGCCCGCGGTCCAACGGGAACCCCCCGAACGACGAGAGGATCACCGGGAAGTCGTACGACAGAAGCGTGTCGGTGACGGTCGACGGCGGGAACTGTCTCCCGGCGGCGACACGCACGGGCGCGCCGGCGTCTTCGATCACTGCGAGCACGTCCTCCGTCGGGAGCCCGTCTGTCGCGGGGTCCAACGAGAAGCCGGCGAACCGGTCGTCGTAGGCGTACTGCTCGGCGTCCTCCGGGTCGGCGTGGTGTGACTCGGGTGAGGTGGCGAAGTTGCGGAGCCGTGCCGCAGTCGTCTCGCTGGGGTCACGCGGCCCGTTCAGCCGTGCGAACGGGACGAACGGCCGGTCGACCGACAGCCGCGCGACGGCGTTGTTCGCCCGGACGTACCCCTCGTCGGCCGGCCGACGACCCGGCGTCACGACACCGCGCACCACGCCTGCCTGACGGAACTCGCGCTGGAGTGTCTCCGGTGTCACGTCCCGCCCGACGGTCGCCACCGACTCCTCGTCCGGGTCGAGCCGAGCGGTCACGTCCGTGATCCGGAACCGGTGCTCCAGTTCGAGCATTGCCTCCGACTTCGTCGCCCCGTCTCTTAGTAGTTTCAGGTTGTCACCCAGCGTCTCCCGCGGGTTCTCGCGTGTCGGGCCGCTGGGAAACAGCCTTACGTCGTCCGTCCCCACGGCCAGTATGAGCGAACGGATGGACGAACTCGAGGAGCTGGCCAACTCCGATCTTCCGGGTGAGGCCACCGACGACGAGGCTGCCGGGTCGGACACCACGGCAGACGACTCGGTGTCGTCGGCCGAAGCGTCGTCCGGGGCGGAGGCGTCCACGGAGGCGACGCCGGCCACCGACGAGACGTCGTCTGGCGGGCTTCGTAGCCGTCTCCCGACACCCTCTGGGACGTTGTTCTCACTCCGACGGTTCCTGATCGCACTCGCGTTGGCTGTCGGTGGCCTGGTCGTCGGCGGTGCGGTGCCGTTCGTCGGGATCGTCACGCGGTACGTCGGCCTGTTCGCGGCAACGTTCGGCTACGGGCTCGTAGGTTCCGACTCCGCGTACACCGAGGTGAGTCTCGCGGGTGCGGTCGCGGCCGCCGTCACCCTCCTGTTAGGGACGCTCTCGACGGGTGGGTTCGTCCTCGGGGCCGACCTGGTCGGCCGGTACGGGATCACACTCACCGGCGTCGGGGTCGGAATTGGGTTGCTCGTCGCGCTCGTCGGGCACTACTTCGGACGCGACCTCCGGGAGGGACTGACCCAGGACATCTGAGACTCGCTTTCCTGTGGGTTCAGCCGGACTCCGCGATACGGTACCAATCGCCCTCGCGAGCGAGGACCCCAGCCTCGACGAGCCGGGTCAGTCCGCGTCGGACCTCCCGCGGCGGTGCGTCCACAGTGGCGACAACCGCCCCTCGTGACCCGTCCGTTGAGACGACCGCCGCCAACAGGTCGGCGTGAAACTGGGCGTCACTCTCGGCGCCCACGGCGGTCTGGAGCCGGTCAAGCAACTCCGCGATCCGGCCACGGACCCACCGCTGTGCCAACGACAGCTCCGCTTCCATCTCCCGGAGCCGGTCGTACTCTGCCGCGAGCGCTCCAACCTCGCCTGCCTCACCGCCCTCGGTAGCCCCGGCACTATCGGCAGTCTCGTCGTTCTCGACCACCCCCTCGCCTTCGTCGTTCTCGACCACTCTCTCGTCTTCACTGTTCTCGACCACTCTCTCGTCTTCACTGTTCTCGACCACTCTCTCGTCTTCACTGTTCTCGACCACCCCCTCGCCTTCGTCGTTCTCGACCACTCTCTCGTCTTCACGATCCGTGGTGCTCCCGCCAACCCCGCCGTTGTCGGTCGGTTCTGTCGCCACACCCTCGACATCCAGCCGGACGTGGGTACACTGCCCCCGAATGTCCATCGCCGGGTTGGCCGGGTAGGCGCTCTTGGTGCCGTACTCGTGGCGGGAGACAGTCACTTCCAGCCGTACGTCTCGGGCGATGTTGAAGTACTTCCGACGGCTTCCGTCCGTCCGCGACTCGACGATGCCAGCCTCCTCCAGTTTCTCTAAGTGGTCGATCACCGCCTTCGGCGACACGTCGAGATACTCGCCGATTTCGGTGACGTAACACGGCTTCCGCGAGAGCAGTCGGAGGATTCGCCTCCGGTTCTCGTTACCTAACAGGTCGAGTAGCTCCGCGGACTCCATACACGAGAAGTAAGGGTTCACGACATTTCAGGTGTTCGCTCCGACGACGACGACCCGTGGCGGGGGCGACGGCCGACGACGGCCACACGAGGGGGTTGAAGTGGCGACGGGCTCAGCTTAGTCGCCGGCGCGGAAGCAACTGCGCCGCCGCCCAGACGCCGAGGAGGGAGGTGGCGACGCTGGCGACTGCCAGCAGAACACCGGGCTCGTATCGGACCGGCGGGTGGCCGGCCGTCGGGAGCCCCACCAGAAAGCCGTAGTCGAACAGATCGTTGACCAACGCCACGACGAGTGCGCCCGCGAGCAGGCGCCGCGAGGTGCGTCCCAGATGCGCAACGAGTGCCGCCTCCGCGAGGAAGGCGGCGTGTGTCGCCATGATCCCCCAGTAGGCCCACAGCGAGTCGTCGTCGAAGCCGAGATACAGATCCGTCGCCAACCCCGGGCGGAGCAGGGGGACGTTCACCGCGACGACCGTCCACACGCCCGTCTCGACGAGCCAGACGACCGCGACTGTCGTCAGGGCGGCGACTGGCCCCGGCACGTCGTCGACCAGTCTCCCGTCGCCGACCCGTTCTTCGTCGTCGTCACCGGCCACGCCGGGGTCTCGCGACAGCCCCCAGAAGTCGTCCGGGAGCGTCGGCAGCGCCGTCGCGAGCACGAGCGTCCCGAACGCGAGCGCGGTCGGCGAGTCACCGTACAACGGCCACAGCCACGTCGGCACCGCGCCCATCGTGTCCAGGTAGTATCTGATCCCGACGAGGAAGGCGAGACCGTTGCCGACCAACAACACTGACATCGTCCACGGCGTCCGGAGGTAGTCGGCCGCCAACGCCGCCGACAGCGGGTTCCGGGTCGACACGGCCGGTGGTAACGGCTTCGTGTTCGAAACTGCTCCGGTCTGTGTCGACCCCGTCGGCCGACAACGAGCGCGCCGCGACCGACTCGTCTACTCTGGTTCGTGGACGTGACCACACTCTGGACACTTCACCTCCTCGCCGCGCACCTCGGCGCTGGCCTCCTGCACCTCACGCATCACCGAGGAGATTCGGTCTTCTGCCTCCAACTCCTCCTCGACGGCCAGATCGACCCCCTCCACCTCTAGGAGGAACTTGGCGATCTCCGTCACGTCGTACATCAGCTCGTCGAGATCCTCGGCGGTGAAGAAGCCGGACATCGCGCCGTACAGAAACGTCGCGCCGGACTGTCGCACCTTCTCCTCGAAGGAGTGGCGCGCCTGGTTGACCGCCTGCGGCGTGTACGTGTCCGTCATGAAGGGGACCAGCTCCGGGAGATTCTCCCCAATCTTCGTCATCTCGACGCCCGTCTCCGTCCGGAAGTCTGCACACAGCCGCGCGATAGCCCACTCCCGGGCGGTGACGTACGTCCGCTCCCGGAGAAACTCGTTGACGCGGTCGTACTCCGCACGGTCCATCTTCTGGAACCGGTCGTAGCGGGCCACGTCTGTCGGTACGTCTCCGGTTGTCTCTTCCGTTCCTCCGGTCGCCGCCGCTCCGACATCCGGCCCCGGTACATCTCCTTGATCGTCATCTGCGGCCGCGGACTCGTCTGCGTTGGCCGGCTCGTCTGTGGCCGCCGACTTGTCGTCTTCTGACCCCCCCGCTTCGTCCGATATCGTCTCGTCACCGAGCCGATCCTGTGTGGTGTCGTCGGTCACGTCGTCGGGTTAGCGACGAGCGGACAAAAAAGCCGTCCGGGTCGCTCGGGCGATCACTGACGCCTTTCCACAAGACGCCGTTTCGGCAGTGATTTCTGTCGACTGTGATCTGAGTAGTTTACACGGAGAGACAAACTCCGACAGTGTCTTTACCGGTGAACACACTCGTTATCGTATGTCGCTCGTCAGTGTACTCCCGCCACTCCAGGCATCGACCCCCGGGGGCTTGGGGATCGCAGTACAACTGTTGATCGCTCTGGCCCAGGTCGCCGGAATCTGGGCAGTGTTCAGTAAGGCCGGCCACGCCGGATGGAAGGCGCTGATCCCGGTGTACAACCTCTACATCATGCTCAAGATCGGTGACAACGCGTGGTGGTGGCTGGTGTTGTTGTTCGTCCCGATCGTGAATCTCTACGCGGTGTACCGGATCAACGCCGGCGTCGGCCGCGCCTTCGGGAAAGGAACTGTGTTCGGTCTGGGACTCACCCTCCTCGGGTTCCTCTTCTACCCGGTGTTGGGCTTTGGCGACTACGAGTACAACCAGTCAGCCGGAATGTGACGACGCTCCGGCCGTGGTCGGCGGCTGAACACGCCACTGCAATCGAACGCGTCGGCCGTCTGTAACTGGTCGCGTCAGTCGTCGGCAGGCGCCGACGGGGTCACGTCGACCGCGCTGGCGTCGACACCCAACTCGTCGATGGCGGCCTGTGCGGCACGCTTGCCCGACACGAGCATCGCCCCGAACGTCGGCCCCATCCGCGGGAGACCGTAGGTGGTCGCCGTCGCCATCCCGGAGGCGATCAGCCCGTCGTGGACCTTCCCCGTGTTCTCGACGACCTGATCCTCGCTCTCACCGACCCACATCGAGTCATGGCCCGGCGAGTCGTGCCCCGGCGCGCCGTAGCTGTCGTCGTCGGTCTCGTCCATTCCCGTGTTGTTCTCCTTGGCGTGTTGGACGCCCGGCGCGTCGAGCACGTCGCGTTCGTCCAGCTTCGAGACGACGACCGCGTCGTGGCCCGTCGCGTCGATGACGAGATCCGCCTCCACCGCCACAGGGTCGACACAGGTGATCTCCCGCGGGAGCGCGTGGACCGGCGTCCAGTTCATCACGATCCCGCCGACGCGGTGGTCCTCGCGGACGACCACGTCGGTGAACTCCGTCATGTTCTGCATCTTCGCGCCGGCGTTACACGCGGCGTTGATGAGCCCGGAACACGCCTGCGGGCCGTCCGCGAGGAACAACCCCTCGGTGTCCGTCTCCTGGAACGGGACACCAAGCTCCCGGAGGATCGACTGTGCCGGGTCGCGTACCGTCACCTTGTTCATCAGGAAGCCGCCGAGCCAGAACCCACCGCCGAGGTAGTTGTTCTTCTCGACGACCATCACGTCGACACCCCGCTCTGCCAGCTCCTTGGCCGCGGTCAGTCCCGAGGGACCGCCGCCGACGACGATCACCTCCGTGTCCGAGAAGTCGAGGAGCTCCTCGCTCCACTCCTTGGTGATCTCCTGTGTCACGTCCGCCTCGCTCACGTCCGCGAACCCGTCGAAGTCTGAGTCGACGCTCATACGACTTGGTGGTATGTCTGGGTGGTAACAAGAGTTGCGGTGTCGCTACAGCGAGTCGTCGAAACGAACGCCGAGCCGACGGTGACTACTCGGGCTCCGGTCGGTCACTCGGATCGGCGCTGGTCACTGGTGGCTGTGAGACGCACGACGGCTCCGATCAGTTCGGCCCGCTAGTCGGTACCCAACCTTCGCGCCCACCTCCCCGAGCAACGCGGCCACGCCGAACACGAAGCCCACAAATGCGGCAAGGAACACGAGATTTGCCACCGTGAGCATCGGTGTATACGACAGTCCGAGGATGTACACGACGCTGTCGTAGCTCTCCAAAAGAACCGGAAACCCCCCGACAACGCCGACGCGGGCCCCGAGCCTGCCGTCGTACGCGGAGCGACGTTTCGCCGTGTACCCAACGACGAGCGCAGCAACCACGATTACGATGGGCGACATCTTTGAGCCCGTCTGCCAGTATCTCATTGCCGTCGCCAAGAAAACGAACAGACCGCCGCCGACACTGTACCACCACCAGTCTTCCTTCTGTTGTAGCCGGTCGGGTAATCTCATAGCTTAGTATGTATAGAACAGACGTATAACTACTTACGTCGTATATCCGAACGTGAAGTGGTGGTATTCAGCTTGTGGAAACTGTGACTCGATGAGGCGAATCCAGTGAGCCACTGCTCAGCGAATCCGTCGAACGCTGCGTTGACGCTCATACGACTTGGTGGTGTGTTCGGGGGGTTGAGACGGCGGTATCACCGACACAACCGGACGGACGGCTTAACCCGGTCGCGCCCCAACAATCAGGTAATGAGCGAGGGACGTAACATGCTGGTCGACGGCGAGTGGAAAGTCGACTTCAAGCAGACGGACGACGACGGCGAGTTCCAACGGTCGGTGACGGACTTCCGGAACTGGATCGACGGGAGCGTGCCGGAGGCGGGCGCAGAGCCGACATCGACACCGGAGTTCGAGCCGGAGTCGGGGCGGTACCACCTGTACATCTGTCGGGCGTGTCCGTGGGCCCACCGCGCGGCGATGGCGCGGCGGCTGAACGGGCTTGAAGACCACGTGTCGATCTCGTTGACCCAGCCGGAACGCTACGACCAGGGGTGGGAGTTCTCCGAGGCACAGCCGGACCCGTTGTACGGCGAGTCACACCTCCGGGACGTGTACCGCCGCGCCGACTCCGACTACACCGGCCGCGTGACGGTGCCGGTGTTGTGGGACAAACAGACGGAGACGATCGTCAACAACGAAAGCGAGGAGATCATGCGGCAGTTCGACACCGGCTTCTCGGAGCTGGGCAACGACGTGCAGCTGTACCCCGAGCCACTCCGCGCGGAGATCGACGAGACGATCGCCGATGTCTACCCGAGCATCAACAACGGCGTCTACCGCGCCGGCTTCGCGACGACACAGGACGCCTACGACGAGGCGGTCGACGAACTGTTCGACGCCTTAGACCGCTACGACGACCACCTCGCCGACCAGCGCTATCTCGTCGGCGACCAACTGACGGAGGCGGATCTAGCGATGTTCGTCACACTCGTTCGGTTCGACCACGTCTACCACACCCACTTCCGGTGTAACCGCCGGGCGATCCACGAGTACGACAACCTCTGGGGGTACACAAAGGACATCTACCAGACCCCCGGAATCGCGGAGACGGTGAACCTCGACCACATCACCCGCCACTACTTCAGCAGTCACACGTCGCTGAACCCCAAGCGGCTCGTCCCGACTGGTCCGGACATCGACCTCACCGGATCACACGACCGCGCCGAGCTTCCCGGCGAGCCGCCTGCGGTGTTCGGCGAGGAGACGGCGACTGCGGACTGAGTAGTCGAACAGCCTACAAGAATTTTATACGTAGTTGGGAGGGAGACCAGGGGTGTGGAGATTCAGAGACAGTTCGCTCGCTCGCTTCCTCTGATCGTCCTTGTCGGTGCTGTCTCCACTCCGGCTGTCGCCGTGGCACTGGACGTGTTCGGTGTGCTCAAACTCGTCTCCGACGGGTTTCCGGTCGAGATCGCTACGTTCGCGGACGTCACCGGTGCGTTCGGGTCGATCACGCTGACGATCGCGCTGGTCTTACTCTACCGGGAACAGACGAAGATCCAGCAGCGACAGGAGGCGTGGATGGAGGCCGAACACGTTCCGGACGTGTTTGTCGACGAGTGGGTTGTCACGCGAGACCGCATCGAGCTGAAACTGTCGAATCTCGGGACGGGTGTCGCACGAAACCTGCGTGTGGCGGTTGTCACCGAGACGCGTAGTACACACGGTGTTTCTCGTGCGACGCTGAGGGCTCGGATGACACAACCGTTCTCGTCTGCACAAGTGTTGCGCCCCGGTGGAAACGACACAGTGGAGATGACCGGACAGTTCGAACTCGGCGAAGCCGACGGAGGTGTCGACACGACTGTGATGAGTGTCGAACAGATGCTCACTTAGCTGAACGCCGAGGAGTGCCCGATCGAAACAACCGTTCGTATCGAGTATGACTACGTTCGGCGACGGTCTGGATCACAGCACGTACTCTCGTGTGTGGTAGCGCCCGAGGCCGCAACGACCGTCGAAGGGCTGTTGTCCTCGACCGATGAGTACAGCGACGAACTGGACAACACACCGCCAGCGAACTTACACGGAGCGAGCGAGGATTTATAAATCGAACAGAGGAACGACACCACATGAGCGCTGGGGAAAACGACCCACTTGAAGAGTTGGTCGTCGACCGCAGGCAGATTAGTAAAGAGCGCGCCGTAGAAGCTCTGAGTGATGTTGTCAACATCACAGAAAACGGGACTCTGGTAAAGGGTCTCGGGTTCCAGCCACTGAACAGTAAAGAACGGATCGTCGCACTCCTCCTCGCGCAGTGGGCGGCGGCAGAACTCGGGTTTACCGACACACCGACGCTGTCTTGCGGGGATCTCGCAGAAGAGATTGGACTGTCGACAGCAGCAACCAAGCGGTATCTCGACAAACTCGTATTGGTCCAGCCCTCGAAGCACAGAGGCGGTTACCGGATTCCAGAAAAACGACTCGTCGAAGCGGCCGACTACGTCGAATCCGGTGCTGACACCCTGTAACTCTCGATCTACTCTGTACCGATCCGCGCAGGTGGTCCAGCCTTCTGCTTGTGCTCTAGAAACGCCACCTCATCCGCCGAGAGGTCGCGGTCGCCAAACGACCGGAGCCCCGCACGGTACCGCTCCGGGTCGTTTGGCGCGGCCGCGTCCGTCGGTCGTTCGAGCACCCGCTCGGCCAGCCCCGTCTCGCGGCCGGTGTCGGCGAAGCCGGCCTTCCAGAGCGCGTGGTACGAGAACGGGTTGTTGACCGCGATCCGGGCGGTCTCGAACCGCTCGGGCGCACGCGCCGCGACGAACCGGGTCAGCCGTGGCCCGATCCCCTCGCCGCGCCTGTCCCGCCGGACCGTGACGTACCGCAGCCACACCACCGACTCGTCGGTGCGGTCGGCGTTGCAGGCGACGGCCGCGACGACCGGGTCGTCGGGATCGACCCACTCGTCTGCTGCCCGATCCCCCCCGACATCGTCGACCGGTGCGGGCGGTGGGCCGTCGAGATCCAACGCCGCGGTCGGTCGCGCCTCCGGGTCAAGTGTGACGACCACGCCCGCGTTGGGGGTGTGGAACTTCCCGGCGTAGGCGAACGCGCGGTAGTCCAGGCGGAGCTGTGGCCCCTCGGGTGGCCAGCCGAGCACGCGGTGGTACACGGTCGTCAGTGGGGTGCCCGGATCAAACTACTTGCGTCCGTGGCGTCTCTCCGGAGTCGTGACAGACACCGACGAACGCGACTCTGGCGCCCGCCACGGCCCGGGTGACGTTCGCTTCTTCGACCGGATCGCGGGGCTGTACGACCTCGCCATGCCGCCGGCCCGCCCGACCGATCTGCGCGCCGGGTTGCGGTTCGCCGACCGACCGGTCGAACGCGTGT
>JAHENP010000118.1 GCA_018609965.1 Haloferacaceae archaeon | reverse complement strand
GGACCACCTTCGGTCGCCAACTGGGCACCTACCCGTTGCTCGTCGGCTTCCCCGGCGAGCGACCGTTGGGCGAACAGATCGACGCCGCGATCGTCGACTGGGGCTACCGCTCTGTCACGGCTGTTCCGTACCCGTTGGACCCCAACACGGCGTCGATGGACGAGCTGACGGCGTTGCCGGCCGTCGGGAGTGGTGCGGCCGGCGACCTGATCGTCGGCCGGCCGTACGACTCCGCCGCGGAGGCGACAGCCGTCGTCGACGACCCGACATTGTCCCGGTTCCTCGCCGTCGGCGAGACACAGGTGCCGTACGCCACCCCGGCGGCCGAACGCGGGGAACCACAGTCGACAGCGTCGCTCGACGGTGTTGGCGACGCCGAGGCCGACGCCGACTGATCGCTCCTCGACACCCTCACAACAGACGCGACCCGCCAGCGACTGACTCGACACGCTCGCAACCACCCCACCGCTCCACACCCGTCACCGACCGATGCACGTCGACACGTTCTCACTCCCCGTCGCGACCGGCGCACCGACCGGCCAGACGAACGCAGTGTTGTTCGACGACGGGGAACGCCTGCTCGTCGACCCGGCCGCGCGGACGGCGTCACTCGACACTGCCGTCACCAGCGGGCTCGACCACGTCGCCGTCACCCACCCACACCCGGACCACGTCGACGCCGTCGCGGACTATGCCGCCGAGACGGGCGCGACTGTCTGGGCACGGCGTGGCTCCACGGATCGGTTCCGGGAGGCGACCGGCGTCACCCCGGATCGGACGTTCGTCGGCGGTGACCGCGTCGGCCCAGCGGTCGCAGTAGACACGCCGGGCCACACGCCGGACCATGTCGCCTTCCAGACCACCGCAGGTGTCGCCGTCGGCGATCTCGCGGTCGCCGAGGGAAGTGTCGCCGTCGCCGCGCCGGAGGGTGACGTGCGGGCGTATCTCACCTCGCTCCGGCAGCTGTTCGCCCGCGACCCGCAACGACTGTTCCCGGGCCACGGCCCACAGATCGACGATCCACGGGCGGTCTGCCGGCGGCTGATCGACCACCGACTCGACCGCGAGCGGCGCGTCGCGGCGGCCGTCGCCGACGGCGCCCGGTCGCTGGATGCGGTCGTCGATGCCGCCTACGACAAGTCGCTCGACGGCGTCCGCGAACTCGCGGTCGGGACCGTCGAGGCGCATCTGGAGAAGCTACACCGTGCGGGACGGCTCCGGTGGGACCGCGAACGGGACCGGGTCCACCCCATCTGATCCGATCCACGCGCCCGCCCCGGTTCGAACGTCCGACCCGGTTCGCACGCCACCCAGTTCGCACGGCCGACCGCTACCGGAGGTCTCGGAGGTCGACGAAACTCGTGTCGTCTGCGGTGAACCAGTGGGTGAGGAGGTCGTCCTCGTCGGCGTCCGCCGGAAACACCGTCCGCCGGTCCGGGGACTCGTCGTACTCGACGACCTGTGACTGGAGGTCGTCCTCGGCCGCATCCGCGCTGGAGTCCGTCCCCTCGACAGGGTCTGTGTCCGCGGGCATACCCCGATGTTGGTCGTTCTCCTACTTAACGACAGCTAACTTCGACGCCGTTTCCGAGAGACGATGGCGACGATCACACGAAAAATTCCCAGTACCGACGGGCTCGGAGGGCCGTCTCAGCCGTCGGGTCAGTCGTCCTGACAGCAGCCGCCGGCCTCACCGCCGAAGTCGACCGCCAACGGCGCGGAGATTGCCTCGTTGAACGTCTCCAATCGTTCTTCCAGCTGTTCCTGTGCGGCGAGATACCGCTCCATCTTCGGCATCGAGTGGAGCTGTTCTTGTGCGTTCCGGACCTCCTGGAGTGCGGCCTCGTCCGCCTGCCCGGTCTGACGGGCCACCGCGAACTCCTCGCGGAGTCGTTCGAACTCGCCGATCCGTTCCTGCGCCTCGTCGTCGGCCTCAACGGCCGCCTTGGCGGCCTCGAACTCCCGGTACGCCGGCAGATCGGCGATGGCGGCACCCAGTTCCGTCGCCAGCCGCTCGACCTCGGCGGGGTCGCTCGGCTCGCCGGTCGCGCTTGTGTCGGCGTCCGTCTCGCGGTCGACGCTCATGCGCACGGCTTGCTGCTGGAACGGCTTAACCTCGCCGTCGTGGAACCGGTGTTGCGTGACCCTGCTGTCGCGCCACTCCACTCACGCGACCGCCACCACGACCGTCACGACGCCGGACACGACCGACACGACGGCCCACGTCGACGGCGTGTCGAACGAGCCGTACGGCCCACCGTTCCGGGTGAGCCGGTACAACAGGTAGACGAACAACGGGACAGCACGCACGACGAGTGGTGTGTCCAGTTCCAACACCAGCTCCGTGACGACCGTGATCGCGACTGCCGTCACTGCGGCGGCAACCGCAACGATCGTGTCCTCACGTGCAGATTCGAGATCCATCCCGTTCGATCCTCGGTGTCGAACCCCGTCCACGCCGCGACTCAACCCCGCGCCGCGACTCAACCCCGTGCCGCGACTCGACCCCGGGCCGCGAGCTTACTCTTCGTCCAACTCCTCGACGAGTTCGTCGGCGTCGACGTCGATGTCCTCGTCGTCGGCCGCCTCCTCGACGGCCTCTTCGAGGCCGGCGCCGCCGCCCATCCCGCCCATCATGCCGGGCATCCCACCGGCACCGCCGTCGATGACCTCCTCGATGACGACCCGGTCGAGCCCCAGCTTCCCCATCAGATCCTGTGCGATCTGTTGCTTGGAGAACATCCACTGCTGGTTCATCTGCATCATCGGCGTCGCCTCGATCACCAACGACCGGCGGTCGACCTCCTGGGTCTCCGTCTCCGGCTCTGCGTCCTCTTCGTCGGGTTCGAGGGTGACCTCCTCCTCGACGGTGTCCTCCTCGATCCGTACGTCCGGCTCCTCTTCGAGGTACATCCCGATCATCGCGGCCGCCTGCGACTCCTCGTCTTCGACGCGGTCGACGATCTCGTAGTCGTACGTGAGGTCGTCGCCCGCCAACGGGTGATTGAAGTCGACTCGCGCGCGCCCGCCGACGATCGTCTCGACGTACCCCTGATCCCCGTCGACGGTCACCTGTGCGCCGGGGTAGCGGTCGTCCTCGGGAATCTTGTCGGACGCGACTGTCTGCACCTGGTCCGGGTCGAACTCGCCGAACGCCTCTTCGGCCGGCACACGGACCGCGTTCTCGTCGCCGAGCGTCCGGCCCTCCAGATCCTCGTCGACGGAGTCGAACACGTGCCCTTCCCCGACCGTCACCGTCCGCGCCGAGAAGTCGTACTCCTCGTCGTCGATGCCGGCCTCCTCGGCGACCTCCTGGCTCGTCGTGTCGACCACGCGCCCCTCGCCGTCCTCGGCGATTGTCCGGACGGTGTACTCCAGTTCGACGAAGTCGCCGGTCTGGATTCCCGCGTCCTCGTCGGACTCCGCGACCTCTGTCGTGTCTGCCTCTGCCTGCTCTTCTTCACTCATGTCCCGAGAGTCGCCCGTCCGCTTCTTAACAGTCACGTTTCCCCTGTACTGCTGGTCGCCGCTGTGAGCGAAATCACGGGCCTGCGGCGACCCGACTACAGGATGTCGCCGATCCGCCGCGGCTCCGACCCGAAGTCGGGGTCCGGCTCCACCAGCTGGAGCACGTCGTGGTCCGTCGCGTCGACGTACGACTTCTGTGTCGCCTCCTCGACGAGTTCCTTCTCCAGTCTGAACTCCGTGCCCGCGTACTCCACGTCGACCCCTTTCTCGTCGAATCTGAGCGCTGTCATGCGCCTGACTACACGCGGCGCGTTCAAGAACTACCTGAAACTGCTGGCGCCGTCGCCGTCGACTACTCGAAACGGTACGTCGACTCGTCGCCTACTCGAAACGGTACGTCGGCCCGTCGTCGCCGTCTTCGACGCTCACGCCGATCTCGTCCAACCGGTCGCGGAGTTCGTCTGCGCGGTCGTAGTTGCCTGCGGCCCGTTCCTGCTCTCGTACGTCCAACAGGAGTTCGACCAGCTCCCCGGCCACCTCGATACGACCGTCGTCGGACGCCCCCAGTGACAGCCCGAACACGTCGCCCGCGAGCGTCTCGAACGTCTCGACGGCACGCCGGAGCCCGCGGTAGTCGTACGGCGCCCCCGCCTCGGCGTGTGTGTTGACCGCTGTCCCGAGATCTAACAACGCGTTGTACGCCGTCCGCACGTCCAGGTCGTCGTCCATCGCTGTCTCGAACGCCTCGCGGTGCTCCCCGACGGCCGCACGGAGCGACTCGTCGGTGACACTCCCGACGGCGTCGACACCCTCACAGGCCTCGACGGCCGTCTCGTAGGCGCGTTGGAGCCGGTCCCACCGCCGCTGGGCCTCTTCCATCGTCGCCGCCGAGTACGTCTGTTCCCCGCGGTACTGCGCCCCGAGGTAGAACGTCCGGAGTACGTCGACGCCGAACTCGTCGAGCGCCGCCGAGACGGTGAAGAAGTTGCCCAGACTGGAGGACATCTTCTCGTCGTCGTCCGCCTGGAGCAGCCCGACGTGGAGCCACCGGCGTGCGAACGACTCCCCGGTCGCCGCCTCGCTTTGGGCGATCTCGTTTTCGTGGTGCGGGAACACCAGGTCCCGCCCCCCCATGTGAACGTCGAGCGTGTCGCCGAGATGTGTCGTCGACATCGCCGAACACTCGACGTGCCACCCCGGTCGACCCTCACCCCACGGTGAGTCCCACGTCTGGCCCGTCGGCACTGGCTCATCGTGGTCGTGTTTCGCGTGTTCCTCGACGGCCGCCGGAGCGACGCCGCCGGCCTTCCACAGCGCGAAGTCCGCGGGGGTGCGTTTCTCCGAGCGTTCCTCGGGGTCCCCCTGCGCCTCTAAGTCCCCCAGCGACTGGTTCGACAGCGCGCCGTAGTCGTCGAAGGTGGTCACGTCGAAGTACACCGACCCGTTCGCCTCGTAGGCGTGACCCGTCTCGACCAGCGTCTCGATCAGCTCGACAATCTCGGGGACGTGTTCCGACACCCGCGGGTACACCTCCGCGCGCTTGAGGTTCAGCCCGCGCATGTCCGCCAACACCGATTCCGTGTAGTGGCGCGCCACGTCCGCCTCCGACTCCCACTCCTCGCGTTCGCCGACACGGGCGGTGATCTTCTCGTTCACGTCCGTGACGTTCTCGACGTGACGCACGTCGTGACCCCGGTAGTCGAGCCACCGGTGGAGCACGTCGGCGTGGAACCACAGCCGCGCGTGCCCGAGGTGGGCGTCGTCCGAGACCGTCAACCCACAGACGTACAACAGGACCTCGGACGCCTCGACTGGAACGCGTTCCTCCCGCAGGGTGTCGGTCACGGACAGTGACATCGGGCTTTCCTACGCTCGCCCGTCGGCTAAAGCCCGGCGGAACGTCGCCGTCAACAGGAGAACGGCTGTCGGTCAGCCGAGCGCGTCCTCGACCGTCCGCAGTGCCGTCGCTCCCGCCCGGCCGGAGACGACCACGAGGAGTACACCGTCACCGACACCCGCCGCAGTCACCGACACGTCGGCCGTCCGGAGCCGCCCGAGAACGTGCTCCAACCCGCGAGCGTCTACCTCGCCACGCGCGAGCACAGCGGTCAGATCACCCCCCGAGTCGTCGACGACCGCGACCCCACCGAGACCAAACAGCGGTGGCGTGTCGGCCTCTGTCCCGTCGGCGTCGACCAACGACAGCCCACGTTCCATCCGCACGCGAGCGCCACCGGACGGGGACGACTGGGACAGTTCCGCCCCGTACCGTCGGAGTGCGGCCGTGACTGCGTCCGTGTCGCCGCGCCCGTCGGTGTTGCTCTCGCTGTCGGCGACGGAGAGCGTCTCGGCGGCGGCAGTGTAGTTGACGACCCCGGCGGCGAGTGCGTCTCGGAGAAACGGCCGCGCGTCGACGGCCCTCCGGGTGCGTTCTGCGACGGTCACGGGCGACGGCTCGCGGCCCGGTGGCAAGAACGCGTCGGTCGGAGCGGTGGCGGAGAACGCGTCGACCCAAACACCGAGACGGGCGTTCCCGACGACTCGGCCGCTCCGAAGCCCTCAAGACCGAGCCACCCCTCGCGTCGAACATGAGTCAAGCGCTCGTGTTGGTCGCACACGGCTCCCACCTCAACCCCGACTCGAGCACGCCCACGTACGAGCACGCGGACACGATCCGCGACACTGGCGCGTTCGACGAGGTCGCAACCGGGTTCTGGAAGGAGGAACCCAGCCTGCGTGAGGTGCTCCGGACGGTCGAGAGCGACGAAGTGTACGTCGTCCCCCTGTTCATCTCGGAGGGGTACTTCACCGAGCAGGTGATCCCACGCGAACTCCGGCTCGACGAGTGGGACGTGGCGGACTGGGACTCCGACGGGATCAGCGCCGACGTGGCCACCTACACCGCCGAGGACACCGGCCAGACGGTCCACTACTGCGGCCCGGTCGGCACCCACCGGACGATGACGGACGTGATCGTCCGGCGCGCGGAGACGGTGACGGACGACCCCGCGGTCGGTGAGGGGTTCGGCGTCGCCGTCGTCGGCCACGGGACGGAACGCAACGAGAACTCCGCGAAGGCGATCCAGTACCACGCGGACCGCGTCCGCGACACCGGTCGCTTCAGCGAGGTTCGCGACCTCTACATGGACGAGGACCCGGAGGTCGACGACGTGACCGACTTCTTCGAGGTGACGGACGTGGTGGTCGTCCCGTTGTTCGTCGCCGACGGCTACCACACCAAAGAGGACATCCCCGAGGACATGGGGTTGACCGACGACTACCGGACGGGGTACGACGTGCCGGAGACGGTCGACGGCCACCAAATCTGGTACGCGGGCGCCGTCGGGACGGAGCCGTTGCTCGCGGACGTGGCGTTGGAGCGTGCGGCAGACGCCGGTGCCGACGTGGGGTCGGCGGTCGCGGACGTGCGCGAGGCGACACAGGTCGCGGCGGGTGACGCCGGCGGTGACCACGCGCCCGCAAGCGAGGGTCGCGCAGACGACGGCCGCGCCGGCACGGAGGCGGACGACTGATGGACGACCGCCAGTTCGACGCGCTCGTCGCCGCCGCCAGCGACGCTGCCGTCCCCGACGACCGACCGGGTGTCGACTTCGACGGCCTCCGTGTCGACCAGACGGACGACGGGTTCGCCTTCGAGACGCCGGAGACGACGGCGACGGGGCTTTCACGCGGGGAACTGCGTGACCGCGCAGACGACTCCCCGTACGTCCGCAACTGGTTCTTCTGGGAGTGGACGGTCCGCAGTCACGACAGCCCGCGACGCGCGTTCTGCCGCCGCGCGGAGGGCGCGCCAATCGTCGCCGACGCGGCCGACGACGCAGACGGGTCCGACGGCGACGCAGATGCAGGCGACGCAGATGCAGGCGACACAGACGGCTCTGACGCAGATAGCGACACGGAGAGCCACAGCGTCCCCGAGCGCGACGCCGCGCTCCGGGAGGGGATGGTGACGGAGTGGGGCCAACTCCGGATCGAGGCCACGCTCGCCGCGGACGGCACCCGTCGCTACGAGGTGCGTCACGTCGACGAGGCGGACGCGGACCCGGCGACCCTGACGGACCACGACGACCCACTCGACGCCCGGGAGATCGCCGAACGCGACGCGCGGGACCGCTACCGCCCGTTGAAGACGGCCCCGACGCTCGCGGGCGGCTGGCGGTTCCCCGACCTCGACTGGCAGGGGCTCGCCCGGACGGTGGAGACGTTCTATCCCGCGACGGTCGCCAACTGGTACCGCGAGCAGACGGGGGAGTTGGACGTGGACCACTGGCGTGACACGGTCGGCCGCCAGTCGGGGATCTACGGTGTCGTCAAGACGTGGGACCGCGGCGAGGGGTACGACCACGTCAACTGGGTCGCGGAGGCGTGTTGTGACGACTCGCAGTGTGTCAAACGCCGCGAGTGGCAGTACGACGACGAGACCGATCTCGACGTCGACGGCGGGGACGGCGCGTTCCCCTGCCGGGAGCCGTGTTCGGTCGTCGTCGCCGCCGCCCGGAAGTGGACCCGGCTGGAGAGTGAACAGCCGGAGACGTACGAGTTCGAACTCACCCCCAGCGAGAAAGAACAGTTGGAGGCGACGCTGGACGCGGTCGCGGACGGCCGTGTCGACGAGATCCGGGAGGCAGACGTGAAAGACGACGCCAACCGCTACCGGGCGCGGTTTCTCCGCGCGAAGCTGTTTGACGACGACGGGAACCTTGGCGGCGTCCCGACCGACCAGCCCGAGGGCTGACCACCGACCTTTTTCACTCCTCGGGGTGGCCTCCCTGCGGTCGGCCACCCGAGGAAAAAACGTCGATGAAAAAGGCGCTCGCTCGGGCCTTCGGCCCTCGCTCGCGTCTGCTATCGTGGTGCCGACCGCACCGCTCCGCGACCGCGCCGCACCGCGGCCTCTGCTCGTGGCGTCGCCACTCGCACCTCCCCAGCCGACTCCAGTGCTCGCGTCCTCGCTCCGCTCGGACGCTGCGCGCTTCGTCCCTCGCGCGAGTTTGCGCTGGCACAAGGCCAGCGCTGCACGCGCCCGAGTCGGGTGTCGCGCTGTGCGCTGTGTGGATTGCCACTCTGTGCGCTGTGTGGATTGTCACGCTGTCCCCTGCGCCACGAACCTGTGTCTGTTCGCCGTCGTCCCGGGAGACAGAAGCTTATCCCCGTGGCGGTTCTGTGTCGGGTGTATGGAGGCAGCCATCGTGACCGTCGGGGACGAGCTGCTGGCGGGTGACACCCAGAACACGAACGCGACGTGGCTCGCGAGTGCGCTCACCGACCGGGGGGTCGGGGTGGAGCGGGTGACGACGCTTCCGGACCGTGAGGCAGACATCGCCCGCGTGGTCAACGAGTACCGCGCGGCCTACGACGCGGTGATCGTCACCGGCGGTGTCGGCCCGACACACGACGACGTGACGATGGCTGGTGTTGCCGCCGCGCTTGGCCGTGGGTTGGTCGACAACGACGCGGCCCTGGAGTGGCTTGAAACTGAGAGTGAGTACGCGGCTGACGACTTAGACGAGGGGACGACCGCGCTCCCCGCAGGCGCGCGTCCGGTCCACAACACGGTCGGTGTCGCACCCGGCTGTGTCGTCGAGGGGATCTACGTCTTCCCGGGTGTTCCCGACGAGATGCAGGCGATGTTCGAGTCGGTCGCTGCCGAGTTCACCGGTGACCGTGACGCGATCGCTGTCGTCGAGACGAGCGAGCCGGAGTCGGAGCTGTTGGGGCGGCTCCGTGCAGTTCGTGAGGAGTTCGACGTGACTGTCGGCTCCTACCCCGGCGAGACGGTTCGGGTGAAGTTCGCGGGCGAGGAACGTGCCGTCGACTCTGCCGCGTCGTGGTTCCGGGAACGTGTCGACACGGTCTGAGTCCTCGTGTGGCGAGACGCGACGAGGGTGTCTGCCGTCAGTTGTACAGTTTGTACAGCCAGGCGACCGTCAGCCCGAGGCTCAACACGAGCGCCACGCCGCCAGTGAGCAACGGCGGGAGCTTCGTCGTCGCCTCGGAAGCGAGGAGTACGGGTGTCACACTCGCGCTTTCGCCCCGTCGCACAAGAACGCTTCCACTCTCTGCGCGCGCCGGGAGCGCCCGGAGCGACACCCGGACCACCCGACTACGACTCCGCGCTCGGCTCGTACACCTCGGCGAGCCCGTCCAACGCCTCGTGGTGCTGGGTCGTGTGTGGTGCCGTCAGCGGCGAGACGGAGATGTCGCCGTCCACGATCGCCCGGCGGTCCGTCCCGACGGGGTCCGGGATGTCGCCGCGACCCATCCGCTCCCAGATTCGGTCGTGGAGTTGGACGGTGTCACCGTCGCGTTCTGCGTCCATGTCGTACATCCGCGAGGGGCGTGTGATCTGCATCGCCGGCGTCTCGCCGGCACTCTCGGGTGCGTTGACGTTGAGGTAGTCCGCGCGGTCGAACACGCCGGCGTCGACCGCGTGTTCGACGAGAAACGTCGTCACGTCCGCGGCGAGGTCGTAGTCCGCGACATCCGTCGCCTGCTCCCGCCAGTCGCCCTCTGCCGGCTCCTGAACGTACCGTGAGACGGCGATTGCGGGCACGTCGAAAAACGCCGCCTCCACCGCCGCGGAGACGGTGCCGGACCGGCCGAGCACGTACGCCCCCAGATTCGCCCCCTTGTTGCAGCCGGACACCACCATGTCGACGTCCGGACACAACGCCTCTAACCCGGCGATGGCGCAGTCTGCGGGCGTCCCGTGGATCGCGTAGCCGAGTTCGTGGTCCCGGACCGTCACGTCCGTCGACAACGCCCGCCCGACCGCACTGCGGTCGTCGGCGGGCGCGACGGCGACCACGTCCGCGACCGTCGACAGCCTGTCGTACAACGCCCGGAACCCCGGGCTCTCGATCCCGTCGTCGTTCGTCAACAGTAGCCGCGGCGTCTCGGCT